>CAZIJS010000162.1:0-10720 GCA_964539505.1 uncultured Myxococcales bacterium | reverse complement strand
ACACCGCCCTCGGGATCATCACTCCGCCGGTGACCGTGTTGCAGGGCACAGGGCATTCAGAGATGGAACTCGAACTCTCCGAGGATGTCACTACCAGCGGACGGGTTTCGGTAAGCACCGACATGGAGAGCGAGGTGTGCGGAGGCACTGTCTGTGTGGGCCTGCAGGTGGGCGCCAGCGTTTCCCTCTATGCCGAGTCCTCCTACAGCACCTCCACGGTGTTTACGAGTTCGGTGGGCGCCCTGGATGCGGAGCACTTCGCGGACTACCTCTATAGCTACGGCCTCTTTGCCTACCTGTTGACTTTGGAACGCCACGGAGGAAAACCGGCGCAGACCTTCACCGTGGTCAACCATTATGTAGAGTAGTCGAGTAGGCGCCGCCGCGTCCGGCCCGGCTGGCAGGCCTTGGTCCTGACCGGCTCGGCCTGGATCCTGCCACGATGACCAAATTCGTTTCATCGGCAAGATGACCGGCAGTCCGTTCGTCGCTTCGGACTGCCGTTTCTTCATCGGCCAGTCATTTCTTTTCTTTGGCCATTCCAGCAGATGACTTCTTGGACCTCTCCCTGGTCTTGGCAGCGGCCTTGGTGGAGGTTTTCGACGTGGCTGAGGCTTTGGCCTTCTCCTTGGCCTTTGTCTTTGTGGTGGCTTTGGTTTTTGCGGTGGTCTTCGTCTTTGCTTTGGCCTTTGCAGTGGTTTTCGGCTTTGCAGTGGCCTTCGGTTTTGTAGCGGTCTTGGCCGTAGCTTTGGCCGTTGACTTCGGCTTGGTCTTGGCGGTGGTCTTCGACGTGGCCGTGGTCTTCGATTTTGCAGAAGCCTTTGTTTTTGTGGTGGTCTTGGCCTTTGTCTTTGTGGTGGCTTTGGTTTTTGCTGTGGTCTTCGTTTTTGCTTTGGCCTTTGCAGTGGCTTTGGCCTTTGCGGTGGCTTTCGCCTTGGCCTTTGCAGTGGCCTTTGTCTTTGTGGGAGCTTTGGTCTTTGCTGTGGTCTTCGGCTTTGCAGTGACTTTGGCCTTGGTGGAGGTTTTCGAGGTGGCAGAAGTCTTCGCCTTGGCCTTTATCTTTGTGGTGGCTTTGGCCTTTGCAGTGGCCTTGGCCTTTGCAGTGGTTTTCGGTTTTGCGGTGGCCTTGGCCTTTGCGGTGGCTTTCGCCTTGGCCTTGGATCCCGTCTTTCCTGTTGACGTGCTGCGCCGATTTTTCCGGGCTTTCTTGGGTCTTGAATCCGACCTGGAATTGCTCTCACCCGCTTTCTGGCGGGACGTCTGTCCAGAGGAAGCATGAGCAGGTCCGGACAAGTCCTCGGTGGCAAACTCCACGCCGAAGACAGAGGACAACTCAGCATCATCCAGCCTGCGGTGGGTGCCAGCCTTGGCAGCCTTTGCCGGCTGGCTGACGGCAGCCTCCACCAGTTCATTCGGATCGACCCCGCGCAGGGTGAACAGAAGTTCCGGTTCGTGGTCGAGGCGGGCTCCAACGCCGTAGAGCGTCGCTGCCACGTGCTTGCACATGGTGGCCCAATCAGGGCAAGTGCAGCTCAAAGAAATTTCTTTGGGTGAAGGAAACAGACCCTCGCCCTTTTGTGTGACGATTTCCATGACCTGGTCGGAAATGGATCCCTTGAGCAACTCCACCAGGGACCCGATCCGGCCGGCACAGTGGTCCTTGATGCGGCGCCACCTGGCCTGTTCGATGGGGGGGATATCGATATCGACTTCGTAGAGATGCTGGCCAAAGACCAGGGCATGGACGAGGCCTGGCTCGATCTGGAGGTCGATGACGAATCCGTTTCGGACGTAGGAACGCCCGCGCGGGAGGCGGTTCGAGTAGTCGCTGTAGGACTCGAGATTGTCGCACCAGGCGCGGCCCCAGAAGGTTTTTGCGATGGTGCGACCCTCGATCCGAATGGGCGAAGGCGACTTGCCTGCTTTGACCAACTGGACGATTTTCTTTTCTGCTTTGCGCCGTCGTTCGCCCACAGTGACGTACGGACGCCAAGAGAATCCATATCCACTCATCTTATCACCTGTCGCTTGTTTGTGCCCTGTGCCCGAGGGCTCTGGGCACATACTTGATCTCATCACCTCGATGGGCGGGGTCGATTGTCTGTTCGCGCTGCTGTTCGTTCCTACTGCCCCAGGGCCTTGTGGATATCCAAAGACACCAGGGAAATCAACTCGTCATTGCTCATCTCGGTCAATGCGCGGTCTGCGCCCTGGGAGAGGACCGCGTCGGAAAGCGCCTGCTTTCCGGAGAGGAGTTGGTGGATGCGTTCTTCCAGAGTGCCCCTGCAGACGAACTTGTGCACCAGGACGTTTTTCTTCTGCCCGATGCGAAAAGCCCGATCCGTGGCCTGGTTTTCCACGGCGGGATTCCACCAGCGGTCGAAGTGGATGACGTGGGATGCGGCGGTGAGATTGAGCCCGGTGCCGCCCGCCTTGAGGGAGAGAACCATGAAGGGCACATGGTCGTCTTCCTGGAACCGTTTGACCATGGGCTGTCGCTTCTTGACCGGTGTGCCACCATGGAGCACAAGGCCGCTCTGTCCAAAGATGCCCGATAGAAACTCCGCCAGGGGGGCGGTCATTTCACGGAATTGCGTGAACACCAGGACTTTGTCCTGTCTGGCCGCGATGGACTCACAGATTTCGCGCAGCCGTAGAAACTTGCCGCTGTCTCCATGGTCGTAGATTCCGTCTCCCACCCATTGGGACGGGTGGTTGCAAATCTGCTTGAACCTGGTCAAAAACGCCAGCACCATACCTCGCCGTTCGATCCCTTCTGTCTTGATGATGGCGTCTTTCAGTTCCTCCACGGATTGCTGGTACAACGCGGCCTGTCGATCGGTGAGCAGGCAATAGGCAGTGACTTCGGTCTTGTCAGGTAAATCTGCAATGATACTTTTGTCCGTCTTGAGGCGTCGGAGAAGATAGGGGCGAATCAGGCGGCGCAGAGGGGCGTATCCATCTTGTCTTTTCTCCATGGAATTGCACAGTTCGTTGAATTCCTTGGCGCCTCCCAGCAGGCCGGGGTTGAGGAAATCGAAGATGGACCACAGATCCCCGAGTCTGTTTTCCACCGGGGTGCCCGTGAGTGCCAGGCGCCATTGGGAACGCATGGCCTTGATGGCCTTGGTCTGTTTCGTGGCCGGGTTCTTGATGGCCTGCGCTTCGTCGAGGATCACCGAACGCCAAGGGTACTCTTTCATCCATGCGGTTCGCATGGCCATGCCGTAACTCGTGATCACGGCGTCCTGCGATGCGATCCGCTTCTTCGACAGTTTCTTGAGTTTGGCCGCCGGGATCTGCGAGGGATGCGCGATGAGGACCTTGAGTCCGGGGGCGAAACGTTCGATTTCCTGGCGCCAGTTGTCCAGCAGTGAGGCCGGCACCACCAGCAGGTCGGTGCCCTCGTCCTTTTTGCGTTTGGCCAGGTTCAAGACGGCCAAGACCTGGATGGTCTTGCCCAGGCCCATGTCGTCTGCCAGGCATCCTCCAAGGCCCAGGCTTCGAAGAGTCCAGAGCCAATGCACGCCTTGGACCTGGTAGGGGCGCAGCGTGGCTTTCAGACCGGCGCCCCTCTCGATTTCTTTGCTCACGTTGCCCGAACGCAGTTTCTCGATCCGTGACGAGAGCCATTTGCCTGCCACCACTTCAGACCATTTGGCTGTGTCCTCGTCTCCTTGCTCGACTTCTTCTGGAAACTGGAGCCCGGCGATCATGCGCATGGCCTTGCCGAAAGGAAGGCCGTTCGACTCGGCCTGTCGTTTCAGGCTGCGCCATTGGTCCAGCATGGCCGAGAGCTTGTCGCGATCCACCTCGACCCATGTTCCCTTGAGCAGTACCAGTCCGCTCGCGCCAGAGAGGAGTTCACGAATTTCCCGGGCGCTCAGCTTTCGGCCTTCGAGGGTCACGTTGATGTCGAAGTCCAGCAGAGCATTCATTCCAAGGCAGGAGGGGGCGCTCCCACCCACCGAGACAGACACCTTGGGCCTGGGCCTGTGTTTGGCGCTCCACCAGTCTGGGATGCGAACCACCAGCCCCGCCTGTTCATAGAGTTCCACCTCGCACAGAAACCGGTAGGCCTCGCCGGCTGTCCAGGAGAGGGGATGGTAGATGTCGCCTGAGTCGATCAACTCGCGGATGAAGTCGCTCTTTTCCGCTGCACGGGACAAGGGCGCCAGCAGGGAGAGGAGTTTGTCACGGTTTTTGGCCCCGGCATATTCTTTGAGCGCCCGCCCCAGGGGCAGATGCTGCGGTTTGGCCATCCGGCCCACGCGATGGACGTACGTGGCGATGAAGGCAAAGGGAAAGTCGGGGTCGCGCTTGTTTTCCGCGAGGTGGAGAAACACGCGGCCCACCACGTTCCAGACAGAGCCCTGCTTTCTGAAGAGTCCCTGGACACCGTCTTCGAAGTGTTGGGCTCGGGCAGCGAGCGCCGCAGCCATGTCGTTCCACATGTCTTGGAGGAGGTTTGAATCCAGGTTCTCTGCTCCCTGCATCGGGGGCAGCGTTTGGACCAGGGCCGCAAGTTCTTCCATGTCTGGTTCCGGGATGGTCAGGGCCGAGGGGTCCAGCGGATCGATGGCTCTGCAGACGTGGCTGATGAACGTCTCTGCGACATGACGCCAGTATGTCAGTGTCACGGGCAGGTCGGTGGTCAGTTCTGACAGGGCCAGGTGCAACAGTCCCTCTCCTCGACCTGCAGCAAAGGCATCGCGGATGCGGCGGGCGACTTTCGCAGAAACGACCGGTCCATCCTGCGCGGCTCCCGGTTGCATGTCGATATGGCCTGTCGGAGTGAGTCGGCAGAGCAGGGTTTCGCCCTCTCTTGGGGCATTGTCGTGCGATGGTTGTTTCATGGTGCAGTCGGTTTTCGTACGTTTGGCCTCGATACGCTCGAAGCCATCGGTCGAGTGGCCTTACCAATGTTGCCTTGGGCTTTTATCATGGAAAGCATGTGGAATTTCAAAATAAAGTAAGTGCTCATGGCCCTTGCAGGTAGGCCACTGCAACATTTGGCGAGATCATGCCGATACAACCAATCGCCGGGCTAGGGGGCGAGCGGAGCATTGTCTGGATCTGCTACCGAAAGCAGATACTCTCTCCAGAGTTCTGCGATGGCGTCCTTCGGGTCTCCGTCTGCCTGGCTGAGTCCCATGCAGGCGAAGTTGTTGAAAAGAGAGAGGAGGAGAGCCGGCATGACGCCCTGTTGGTAGACCCATAGGCCTAGAGGCGGATAGTCTCGGAGAAAGGGGGCGACGAAGAAGGGAAAGTGTCGGCGCCGGGCTTCATCGAGTGCAAGGAGGAGCCAGGAGTGTTGTGTCGTCTCCGAACCTGGCAGGAGGAGGATCGATGTGTCGGTGCCATTTTCATGGACCATGGTCACTGGGCAGGATCGGGCGCCGTACTCACTGAGTACCACTGGTCTGTCCCATCCGATGCGGTCGAGGGCTTGAAATGGATTGAGGAAGGGGACAGTGGGGATACGATAGAGACAGTCGGACTGTCCGTCCCAGTCGGCCGGGTAGACCTCGACCCATGTTTGGGCCTGTGGTGTCCGCATGAGCAGCGCGTCGGGATAAAATGACAGAGCCAGAAAATCGAGGCGTCGGCCCTCGTCCAGATCATGCATGGGCCCCAGGTTCAGAGGAAAGCAGAGGAGGGGATCTGGTGTTGAATATTGGACAGGATCGGTGGGCCCCATGCAACTTTGCACGTCCAAGGTCATGCAATTCTCTGGTTCGTATCCGAGGAGTTCTTTGTAAGTCAGGGTTGCAAAAAGTGCCACGTCCGGCCCAACGTCCGCGCGGATTTCGTCATAGAGTGACCGATAGAACTGCACGAGACTCCCCCACTGACCCGGACACAATTGTGCATAGAGATTGGCTTCCACGAGGAGTCCAACATAGCGGGGATGTAACTTCTCTGTGAGGTAGCGCAAGAAGTTTCGATAAGCCCGATAGATTTCAAAGATATGTTCCTGCGGGCCATTCGTTCCGGGAACCTGCACGACCATAGTGCGTCCCGGGCTCAGGTCGGGGCATGTCCCAGCCACGGGCAAGGCCTTTTCACCGTCCAGATTGTCCAACGCTTGGATGCCGTTTCTTGTGCCGTTGAGGAGGCTTACGGCGAGATACCCTCCCAGGGCTCTTGCAAAATAGCGGGCGAAGGCGTCAAGACGGTCCACCCAGTTTTTCGTCAGTCGTGCTTCATAGAATGTCACCGGGTCCTGGCTGTTGGAGCAGTCCTCGTCGAATACGAGCCACGGGATGGGGCCATCCCAGTGGACAACAGGCATGTTCGAATTGTCCTGCAACTCGTCCAGCCAGGGTTCGAGGTGGTCGTTCGAAACCTCCATCGACAGTGAGCAGGACCCGTCATCGAGGCATCTGTCGTCTGTGAGGTTGTGCGTTACTTGGAATTGAAGGATCCCAAGTGCAGGGCCCGTCGGTCCGGCGTCATCGCCGGACCGACACCCCCCAGTCGGAACATCCTGGTGCCTGCCGCATCCAATTGCCTGCAGGACCACCAGCAGACAGGCTCCTATCATCTGCGTGAGACGAGATGAGGTCGTCAGGCAGAGAGCCGGCGTTCGTCGTGCCCGTCGAACTTCGACTGAGCTCTGGAATGGACCGTCAGTCTCACTCATGCGAGTCGATGACAGTCGATGACCCTGCTTTGTGCTCCACATATTCCCAATATACGTCGGCTGGCTTGCACTGCCAACGTTTGTCCCCTGCCATCGTTCGGTGGATTCAAGATACGGATTGATCCTTTCTCGTCAGCTGTCGGCGGGGAGCATAGCGCTTGTCGGCTTTGGGTTGGACAGCGCCATCGAAACCGCGGCGGCGGCGGTCTTGCTCCGGCGACTCTGGGTAGAGAATCAGGGTAGAGATCCAGAGGCTGTGGAACGGATGGACAGGAGGGTCCACAAGTTCGTTGGTGGAACCTTCCTTGCTTTGGCGGTCTATGTGGGGAACCAGGCAGGTTGGACCCTCTGGTCCGGAGGCGGGCCCAAGGAGAGCCTCGTGGGTATTGCTCTGGCAGTCCTGTCTCTCGTTGTGATGCCCCTGGTATCCTGGGGCAAACTCCGAGCCGCCGATCGGCTGGGCAGTGGGGCCCTTCGAGCCGAGGCCAAGGAAACATTGGCCTGTTCGTATCTTTCCTTTACGCTCCTACTCGGGCTTGCAGCGAATGCCTTGGCGGGCTGGTGGTGGGCGGATCCCCTGGCAGCTATCCTCATGATTCCCTGGCTCGTCAAGGAGGGTTTGGAGGGCCTGATGGGAGAATAGAACCCGGATGGCTCTGGCTGCTTGGACCCAGACCCCAGATACTGGAAACGCGCCCTGAAAGCGGGGGTTGCCGCCGGCCTGGCCATGTGTTCTCTTTTCCATGGTAGACCATGTTTTTCCATGGCACAGGAGCAACGCCCTAAGCAACCAGTCGCAGATTTCTGCCATCATCTCGGCGGCGACAAAGGACAAGCTGGACCGGTTCACCGAGAGCCAGGGGATCGAGAAGAACTTCGTCGTCGAGCAGGCGCTGCTGTTCTTCATGGAGGCCCGGTGTGAACTGTCCGACGAGGCCCTGGTGCCCGTGCGCATCGTGCTGGCTGACGATGACTTCGACTGGGTCGTCCGGATGCTGGACGAGCCGCCGGCGCCCACCGGGGAACTGCGTGAGCTGATGAGAGCCCGCCGTGCAGGAGGTCCGTCCGCTCGAGAAGGACGACGATCGGAGCGGCTTCTTCTGCGGGCAGCCTGACATTGATCGCTTCTTCCACCAGTGCGCCGGGCAGAACCAGTTCAAGTTCCACCTCGCGGTGACCTACGTGGCGATCGCTGAGGGTCACATCATCGGCTTCGCCACGGTTGCTGCGTCGAGCATCGAGCGCAAGAGCCTCCCGTCCGCTCGGCTGCGGCGACGTTTGCCAGAATACCCCCTGCCGGTCCTGCGGCTCGCCCGGCTCGGTGTGGACAGCCGCGCCCAAGGCCTGGGCGTCGGGTGCGCGCTGCTTGGTCGCGCGCTCGGTCTGGCGCTCGATTAAAGGAACCGGATCGGCTGTGTCGGCGTGGTGACGGACGCCAAGTCCGACGCCGTGGTCTTTTGCGAGCGCTACGGCTTCCTCCCCTCGATGGCGTGAGGGAAGGCGCTCTCCACGGAGAGCCGACACCGATGTTCCTCCCTGTGGGGACCATCGCAGCGGCCTTGAAGAAGTAGCCCTCGTTCCGGGCCAGTTCCCGTTCGCGCCCGTCGGTGCTTTGCCCTTCTGAAGGCTCATCTCCTGAGGATCGAGGGATGAGTGAAAGGACCGATTTCTACTTCCGCCAGAAGGTGACCGAGGCCTGGCAGGAGCTCTGCGAGGAGCAGAGGTAAGACCCCTACTCCCGGCCAGCACCCCCAAGTCCCGGTCGGTCACGGAAGGTCTCTGTCGTGGCAGTTATCCCATGGCTCCAAGCCTCCTGTCGGGCGACAGTCGCGCCTGACGCCCAGGGGCAGCAAGGATCCCGGCATCGCTATTGCGATGCCGAGGAGAATCCGGGGGGCTATTGCCACCTCAAGCTGGAGCGACAACTATCCTGACACGGGGGCGGGGCGAGGGCACGACTGAAAAGCCTTTGAGCTTCCGCGGTTGTACGCGGGCAAGTCGGCCCGCGCCGTTTGGGGCCTGCATCGAACGAAAAGCCCACGAAATTTGGTGGGCTGGATTTGTGGCTTGTCGCCTGAAACTGTTGGACGGGCTCTGCTCTTCGACGCCTTCTCGAACTGGCGAAGGTTATCTGGCGACCTCTTGAAATTCCCGTCCTGTTGACGCATGTTCGAAAAGGCAAGGCCGGTGGGAAGGCTTGCTGGCTGAGCATGCCTGTATCGGAGCACGAGGGCGAGACAGGAGGGCGAGACGCGATGAAATCATGGTATGGGGTGTCAGGCCGATGGCCGGTTGCGGTGGGTGCTGTTCTGCTGGGGCTGGTGCCGGTGTCGTTCGCGGGCTGTGCGGCCAAGGCGCCGCAGCGGGGCAGATCGAATGAGGCGAGGTCTGCCAGGTCCGGGGGCAAGGCCGCTTCGCGTACCGGGCATGCCCTCGTGGTGCCCTTGCAGCGGGATAGCCTGCAGCGGAGCTATTCCCAGACGCTCCTTACGGCCATGGCTGGGCAGGGAGCCACAGAGGGGCTCGACCCCGCCCAGGTGGAGGTCCTCGGGAGCGATGGGAAGAAGTACAGGCTGGTCTTGGACCTCGAGGACGTCAGATACGAACTGAGTGTCCCAGAAGACAGGGTGTATGGCCAGGGCGGCAAGGCACCTTCCGTGGAGCTCCGCTCGTCCTTTGGAGCGCTGAAGGCGACCTGGGGGGGCTACTTGCCGGCCGTGGCCCTGGCTCTCAAAGCCAAGCAGTTCGACGATGGGCTCGTGGCTGCGGTGGACCTGGCCCTGGACAAAGGCATTGGGCGACTTCCGGCCAAGGGAAGGCTGCTGCAACAGATGCTGGCGGCGTTCCTGAAGGCCGGGGCCCTGGAAGCGGCTGCGGTGGTCCAGGGGGCGCTGGATCTGCGAGGGATGAAGACCGCGACGACGGCCAGGCTGGCGGAGCGAGTGAGAGCCTTGCTCAGCCGCAGGACCGCAGCGCAGCGAACGCCCCTTGGCGTCTATACTTGGAGCGATGCCCTCCGCCGAATCTACCTCTCCGACAAGATGCTCCAGATGCCGCTTGCCGGGATGCCCGCTGCAGCCGACCGGGCGGCCAGGGCCCTGACGGGCCGGCCCAAGGTCGTGGAAGCCTACGTGCGCTCTCTCGACCTGGCCGCGCAACTCACCAATGAGCTCCAGTTTGGGGACCTGAGGCCAGGGATCCAGGCTGCACGATCCGGCGGTCGCATGGAGTGGCCGGGCAAGGTGGCGCTCTTTCCGCCGAGCCGCTCGCCGGAGACCGACCTGATGCTTCGGCTCTTTGGCTCCAGTCCCGTGCCAAAGGGATTCAAACTCTCGGATCTGGTTGTTGAGAAGGTCCGTTCAGGGGCCCTTTCCCTCAAACCAAAGGAAAATTCCGGGTGGTACATCTGGCAGCTCTATGCCCTGGAGGCTCTCCTCACCGTGGACAGGCTCTCGGAGGGCAGGGCGGTCAGCTTCGATGAGACGTACAAAAAGGAGCTCGTTGGCCTTTTCAAGGCCCTCTATGGCCTGACCCGAGAGACCCATGTCAAACAGCTCTACACGCCCATGGCAGGCGCGGCTGCCCCGTTTCGTAGCAAGACCGTCAAGCTCCGGGTGCCCATGGTGCTCGACATGGAGCCGCTCGTGACCTTCTACGAGCGGCGGGCTGCCTCCTATGCCTTCGTACGGAAGGTCCTGGAACGAACACTCGGGCCAAAGGCTCTCTCGGAGATGCAGCGCATGACCGCCTCCGGCCCGGTGAACGTGACCCTGGACCGGGAGCTGGCTTTCCTGCAGGCTCTGTTTCAAGGGGCGGCGCGTCGGACCAGGCGGCAGCTCGGGATGCTCTCCGGCAAGCCCACCAAGGAAGAGAGGGTGCTTTCAGCCTGGCGGGCTCGACTGGCCGAGGACCCGGACCTGGGCAAGGATATTCGGATGATGGTGCCAGTTTTCATCGATGCGCGGACGCGCAAGGTGCGGGTCTGGGCGATGCTGGGATTGGCCACGAGGCCGGTAGAGGTGGTGTGGCGGAACCGACCCAAGGTGGTTTCCATCCTGGATGGCAAGGGCCGGC
>CAZIJS010000161.1:0-10742 GCA_964539505.1 uncultured Myxococcales bacterium | reverse complement strand
GCGCCGGGGGGGCTGGCTGCCCCGGGTGCTGCTCTATCGAGGAGGGGTCCTGCGTTCGGTCTTGGTACGCCCCGGGACGCAAGCCCTCATGTTGGAGTTGGAAGCCCTGTCTTCGCGGGCTCCTGAGTGAGAGCGGGCAGACCAGGTGTGCGGTCCCAGGTGGGCCGATGGCATGTCATTTTCGTTGAGATCCGTCGGGGCAGCGGCAATCATGGCAGTCGCGCTTCTCTGCCAGGTTGTCCCTGGGTGCCGACTGGGTTTCTCTGGGTGCCGACTGGGCCTACTTGATGGAGTTGATGATTTTTTGGGCTGCTTCGAGCATTTCCTTGTTGGGCATGACCAAGCGCATGGTTTCGGGGAGGGCGTCTTTGTGGGCTCGGAATTCGTCGATCATGGCCCGCGCGATTTCTATGGGCGGAATTCCCGTGTCTACGGGGCTGCAAAGAGGAGGGATGGCCAGGATCGAATAGCTTGCGTGTCTTCCTGCCACCATGGCGGCCCTGGTGGCACGGCGGATGTTTTCTACGCGAATCCGTTCCGTGGGGGTGATGGCCACTGGCACGTGGATGATGGCATCGAAGGGCGTGGGGCCTCCGTCTGAAATGAAGGCCGCGCCGATTGCGATGGGAGCCACGTCCATGGCTGCCTCCTCGATGGCCTTGCCTCCCATTTCGTTGATGCGTCTGCCCAGACGGCTCGTCAGAGCGCCGGTCGTGGTCGTTGGTATGACGAGCGCATTTGCTTCAACGGCCATGATGTCTGCGATCATGATTTCGATTTCGACGTTTCCCAAGTCCTGTCTCGGCATTGCCTGATTCGTCCTCCGTGCAGCCTTGCATTGCACTGGCATGCAGTTGAGCATTCATGCCAGGGAACGTTTGGGCATTACTTCGCCGGGTGGCTGCTGTCAAGTCGCCAGTGGTTGACGTCCCGGGACTGGGGGACTGGATGCATCACTTGACAGGGCAAAGGATTCGTAGCTAGTCTAAAGGCCTTGTTGAAACAGACGTTCTTTGTCAAAAAATGCGTCCTTTTTCGAGGAGTCGCCATGAAACTCCGTATTGCCGCCGTGGCTTGCTTGCTTTGTCTCGTCCCGTCCGTGGCCGGGGCGACGGACATGACCGACGTGCCCACGATGTTGCGTCCCGACAATCCCTACGATGCCCGTCTGTCGGTTGGTTTCCGGTCCCGGTGGAAGACCGCGTCCATCAATCATGAATATTTGGGCAACGGAAACGGGGTGGAAGTGGTCAAGGACCTGCGGTTCAAGCAAGTCCGGATGGAACTGAACGTCCAGGCCGAGTTCGCCATTTTCAAGGATTTGGCCCTGTACGTGGCGCTGCCCATCGTGCTGCGCCAGCAAAATACGTACAGCTTCGCGTCGGGTAAGCGGTATCCTGGATATACCGGGGAGGCGGACTGCCGCACGGCTCATCAAGACGACCCTTCGGTGTGCAATCCCGACGGAGTCAATGTCAACAATTCTCGGACCGTGCAGGACGGAATCGCCGCGGGCCTTCAGCCTGGCATCGGCTACGATCCGTCCGGGCCCTCCACGCAGCTCACCGGCGAATGGGCCGTGCCCTTGGACGGGTCTGCAGGTCCCAGGACTCTGTTTCGGGGTCCGAAGCGCTCCGGGCTCGACCAACTCCACGTGGGTCTGCGCTGGCTTGTCTACGGGTTCAACCAGGAAGTCAATCCCATCATGCCCAACTGGCTCATCGGGGCGGAGTTTCGTTTCAGCGTGGGAAAGGTGATGGATTTCAAGCGGAACCATGCCGGCGATCCCCAGCCTTGCGGCGCGCCGAGCCAGAACAACTGGAATTGCCGCCCTCAACTCAACGATGGAGTGAGCAAGGGGATCCACGAGGTCCGGCTCTACACGGCAATGTCGAAGCGCATGGGGCGGCTGGACTCGTTCTTCAAGCTTTTCTTCCAGATGCCCATTGCGTTTCGCAGCGGCTCTTTCTACTCCTCCGACTATGATTTTACGGGGAGTTGGGGCGAAGAGAGCCGGTCTCCGGTGAACAAGGCGCCCAAGGTGGCCGGATTTCGTTTCGGCACAGATGTCATCGCTTGGGAGCGCCCTGAAGACCATTTCAAACTGGCGATTTCGATCATGGGGATGGTCGACTACCATTTCCCGGGACGGGATTATTCCGAGGCCTACGAGCTGCTCGCAGGCTCTCCCTTGTTGAACATGAACTGCGCAAATCCGTCGCCCCTCTATCAGAGTCTTTGTCAAGACCCCAAGGTGGTCAAGGCGATGACCTACTATCCCGGCCTGACCGAGGTCCAGGATTATGCAGTCTTTGGGGGGCAACTGGGGATCGATTTTCTTATTTATAAATACGTCAAGCTCCAGATCAGCTATGGGTTCGTCCACCAGCAGGAGCATTTCCTGACCGTGACGGATGCCGGCCAGGATTTCGGGACCGCCTCGTTGGATCAGAACGGACAGTGCCGCGCAGGTGATGCCTGCGCCGATGGGCGTGTCAATATTCCCAGCCGCGAGCAAAACCCCTGGCACAGGCCTGCAGTGGATACGCCCGGCCACAGGTATCGAATCCAGGAAACATTAGTGCACCAACTGTGGGTGAATCTCCAGGCACGGTTCTAGACGTTCGGTTCATTGTCACGCCTGCTTTCTTGACCCCCTGAAAGGTCTCCGATCCTGGTTCGTAGTGGGTTGCGCGCGCCCATGGATCATTGTATAGGTTGCGAGCCGATGGACCATACCGGGCAGGTCCTCGGGCAAAGACGTTCCTCACTGTCGATTGGTCCAGCGGTCCGGCCGGGTCTCTTTCCGGCGGTCTGTTTCGGGGGTCGACGGGCTGGTGGTGATGGCCAACGAAGCAATCCAACTTCCCGAAGTTTTCGGAAGATACCTTCTGCTCAAGCGTCTGGCCAGAGGGGGCATGGGAGAGATCTACCTGGCCAAGAGTGGGGATGTCAGCGGGTTCGAGAGGCTGTTCGTCATCAAGAAGATCTTGCCTGAGTTGGCCCGTGACCAACAGTTCATGAAACGCTTCGTGGAAGAAGCGCAGATCGCCATCAAGCTCAATCACATCAACATCGCCCATGTTTTCGAAGTGGGGATGGTGGGCCCCGACCTCTTCCTGGCCCTCGAGTATGTCGAGGGGCGTGATCTGCGGCGCATTTTGAGCCAGTGTTACAAGGCGGGCATCCAGCTTCCCCAGGACTTGGCGCTGTTCATTGCCCGAGAGATCTGCAACGGTCTGTCCTATGCCCACCGCAGGCGGGACGAAGAAGGCCGGCCCCTGGAACTGGTGCATTGCGACATCAGTCCTCCCAATGTCTTGGTCTCCTTCGAGGGGGAGATCAAGGTGATCGACTTCGGTGTGGCTCGGTCGGCACTGACATTCCAGGAAGATGAACACCATGTAGGCTTCGGCAAGCTGGGATACATGGCTCCCGAGCAGCTCCTCAAGGGCCGCAGCTTGGATCACCGCACCGATATCTATTCAGCGGGCGTGGTGCTCTACGAGATGCTCGTGGGGGACCGTATGGTGGATTTGGACTCCAATGCAGAGCACCGGGTCAATGTCCGCAAGATTGTCCTGGATCCGGTGACGCCGCCCTCCAAGCGAGTGGTGGGGCTGGACCCGAGGTTGGATGCCCTGGTGCTCAAGGCCGTGGCCAAGGAACCTGCCGACCGGTACCAGCGAGCCTCGGAATTTCGGGACGAGATCCAGCGAATCCTCAGCGATATCAACCCTACGGTGACAGGAGACGACCTGGGCGACTTCCTCCGGGAGATCTTTGCCGAGGAACTCCAACGGGATCGTGACCTCATCCGGGATGCCCATGCAACCGATCTGGCTCCCTATCGAGAAGAACTCGACGGTGCGATGGAAGCCACGGTTTCCTATGCCGTGACCACGCTGTGGGAACCCGAGGCAGCGCCCCCTCCCCTTCCGAATCATCCCACGTTTGCAGAAGGGGTGATTGGCGACACGTCTGCTTTGTCGCAGCCGTCGGTCCTTCATCCAAGGGGATCGGGTAGGGGACGATGGATCATTGGGCTGGCCTTGTTCGGACTGGTGCTCGGTTTGGCCTTCGTGGTCATGGCGGTGCTCAAGGACCGGCCCGAGTCTCGCGGTCCGGCTGCCAAGGCGACTGTAGTCCGGTCCATGGATGCGGCCGTCCAATCCATGCCAAGGGTCGTCTCACTCTGGGATGCCTCGGTGCAGGATTCGGCGCCGGTCCCCCGAACGAGCCGTCGACCGCGTGAGCCCCAGCGGCTGGTGGCCCGGGCAGTCAGGAGGACGCGGAAGCCAAGACGCGTTGCCGTGCGGCCGAGGGCGAGGGCCAGGGTGGCGGCAGCCCGGTCTGGTCCGCCCCAGGGGACGGTCTCCGCGGCGCAGGTGAAGGCGAAGTTTCGGCATGTGGAAAGCCAATATGATCGCTTTCGCAAGAAGTTCGGACACAGGCTGGACGGGCGTTGGCAGAGGATTTTGCGTACGGCCGTCTATGACAGGAAAGCCGAGAAATGGGAAAGGCTGAACCGAATGTTGGACGGTTTTCGTGCCAAGATGGCAAAGATTCGCCGCCAGGAAGGACAGTAGCCTGTGGAGTGGTTGCTGAGCAGGGTGTCTTCCGTCGAATGGGTGGGGCCTGCCGATTGCGTCATGACTCTGCGTTGCGGTTCGGCATTCGACGATGCGCGACCGGGACAGTTTGTGATGCTGCGTCCCAGGTCCTGGGCCAGTGATCCCCTGTTGCCCAGGCCTCTGAGTATTCTGTCGGTGGAATCCGGTAGGGTCTCCTTCCTGGTGCGGGTGGTGGGCAGGGGAACGAGATTGATTGCAGATGCGTCTGTTGGGGACGAGTTCGCCCTGCTCGGACCCCTGGGCACTCCGTTTCCAGAACCAGAGATTGGTCTGAAAGCCATTCTGGTGGCAGGGGGGGTGGGGATCGCCCCGCTGCTCATGTGGGCCGAACGGCACAGGGACGTCAGCCCCATCCTTCTCTATGGAGCCAGGTCCGCCAGGGACCTGGCACTGCTGGACCGGGCCCTGGCCTGCACCGAGTTGGAAGTGGCCACCGAGGACGGGACTGCGGGGGTCGAGGGCCTGGTCACCGACCTGCTGGTGTCCCGGGCGGTGGCTGGAGGGCATGCCTTGGTGCTCACCTGTGGGCCATGGCCCATGATGGCGCGCGTGGCGGCTCTGGCCGAGGAGAATTCGTGGCAATGTTTTGCGAGCCTGGAGGCAAACATGGCCTGTGGTCGGGGGATCTGTCTGGGCTGTTCGGTGCCCGCACGGAGTGGTGAGTTTGTGACCGTGTGTCGTCAGGGTCCGGTGTTCGATGCCGCGGAGATCCAGTGGTCGGGGCAAGGAGGCTGAACCATGGCCCGGTCAGAGTCCCATCCAGAGCCTGTTTCATCCGAGCCGACGAGCCTGGACCTGACTGCCTCGGTGGGGCAGGTGGTGTTGAAAAATCCCATCGTGGCAGCCTCCGGAACCTTCGGCTATGGCCTGGAATCCGCTGAGCTGCTCGACTTGAATGCTCTGGGCGGATTCGTGACCAAGGGCTTGTCGCTGCAACCCAAGCAGGGCAATCCTTCCCCGCGACTCTGGGAGACGCCGTCGGGTCTCATCAACAGCATCGGGTTGGAGAATCCGGGGCTGGATGTTTTCATAGACGAGTACCTGCCCCGACTGAAGGATCTGGATTGCGCCTTGGTGGTCAATTTTTTCGGGGCCACCAGGGACGACTATTTCGCTGCGGCGGAAAGACTCGACGGCCTGGAGGGTGTCGCGGCCGTAGAGATGAATCTGTCTTGTCCCAATGTCAAGACAGGTGGGCTGACCTTTGGTTCGGATCCAGCGGTGGCGAGGCAGCTCGTGGCTGGATGCCGTCAGCGGTATTCCGGGCCGTTGTGGGTAAAACTCGGGATCGTGGGACCCGTGACGGATCTGGCCCGGGCCGTGGTGGAAGCCGGGGCCGATGCTCTCTGTGTCGGAAACACCATCCCGGCGATGGCCATCGATCCCTGGACGCGACGGCCAAAACTCGGAGCGGTTTCCGGGGGGCTGTCCGGGCCGGCGATCCATCCCGTGGCGGTCAAGGCCGTGTTTTCCATTGCGCGTCTGGGTCTCGGGGTGCCCATCGTGGGGATCGGGGGCGTGAGGCAGGGCCTCGACGCGGTGGAGTTTCTCCTGGCCGGTGCTTCCGCGGTGCAGGTGGGCACCCAGAACTTGGTGGAACCCGCCGCCCCGCTCCGGATTGCTGAAGAGGTGGCATCATATTGTCGTCGAGTCGGGGTCTCGGCCGTTTCGGAGTTGATCGGCGCGGTTCGACTGGATTGAGCGGTTCCAGGCGGTTGGAGGACACCAATGCCCAGGTTGCCCATCGAAGGACTCGTGGAGAAAAAGCCCTATGGGAGGCTGAAGGTGGTCCTGGTTTTGGGGGCGCTGGCCGGGGTGGCGTTTGGAATCTTCGTGGCCACCAGACCGAAGGTCGGTCAGACGGAATCCGGGGGTGAGGACTCGAAGGTTGTGAGACGCGGTGGCTCTGGTCCCATGCCATTGTCGAGGTCAAGGGGGCGAAGTGATCGGCGTCCCTTGCCGGCATGGAAGGGACCGGCGAGGCAAGCCGATGGCGCTGTTCGTCCGTCTCCCTACTCGGCGGGCATCTGGAAGCAGGTCGAGGCCCTGGATCCGCGACTCCGCAAGTGGCGAAGGGCATTGCACGAGCATCCCGAACCGGCGAATCGCGAGACCTGGACATCCCGTTTTTTGGCCGGGATCCTGGGTGCTCTCAAGGTCTCGGTGCGCAAGGTGCCGGGAAGCACTGGGTTGGTGGCGACCATCAAGGGGGGCGCGGGCCCCGTGGTGGCCCTGGTCGCAGGCATGGACGGTCTGCCGGTTCGAGAGGTTCGGGATCGACCCTACGCATCAGCCAGGAGGGTGACGTTTCGCGGCAAGAAGGTCTGGATGAGTCATGCCGGGGGACGGGACGTGGAGATGACCATTCTTCTCGGGGTGGCCAAGGTGCTCTCTTCCATGGACGACAGGCTTCCAGGGACCCTGCTCTTGGTGTTTCAGCCGGCATCGGAGCAAACCCCACCAGGTGAGTCGTCCGGTGCCCGGGCCATGGTGCGGTCGGGAATTTCGATGCAACCTCCCGTGGAAGCCATCTTTTGGATGTCGGCCAGGCCCGAGGTCCGGATTGGGAAGGTCTTGGTGCCCGAGGGGCGCTGGTGGCAGGGCATGACCAGGCTCCGTATTCGGATCACCGCGAGAGATTCCCGGGCTTGTGCCAGCAGGCCCGCCGGTGCAACCTGCGCAGACCCGGTGCTGGCGGCCTCCCAATTGCTGGTCAATCTCCAGACGCAGATGGTGCGACAAGGCAGCGAGTCGGCGCAGTTGACTGTGCATGCCATGCAGGCCCAGGGCAAAGAGGGGCTCAACGCCCGGCGGGTGGTGATCGAAGGGGCATTGCGTTGGCGTGACCAGGATGCCCGTCACCGGGCGGTTGCCCTGATTCGGAGGGTTGTCAAGGGGATCACCGTTGCTTCGGGGGTCTCTCTGCATCTCGACATCGAGCCGCTGGGCAGGTTCGTTCCCAGTGATCCCGCCTTGGTGCGTTGGGCCTTGCCCACGTTGCGCCGGGCCCTCGGACCGGGTGGTGTGATTCCTGCGCCATTGGGGGCGCCTGGATTGGGGTTCGAGAAGTACCGCAGGATCGCGCCCGCAATGGCCCTCGGATTGGGCACCCACTCGGCGAAGTTGAAGAGGGTGCGTCGGTTGGGTGCGGCGGATTTCGACGTGGACGAAGAATGCCTCTCTGTGGGCGTGCATGTCATGGCCAATGTGGTGCTGGACTATCTTCTTGCCAGAGCGAAGACCAGGCCGCCTGGCGCCGGCCGCAGGGTTTCTCCCGGGAGGAAAAGGGGGCGTTCCAGGCCGTAGGCCCGGTGGCTGTCTGCCGCATCTCGTCGCATCGCCGCGACTCTTGTGGGGCCGGTCGATGTTTCTGAAAAGAGGCTCAGACAGGGAAACGCCGCAACCCTACTGGGTTGCAGGCATGCAGACCAGGGCGGTTGCCGGCGAGGCGCTGCTGGTTCCCAGGAATCGATCTTCCTCGATGGGTTGGGTGCCTGGAATCTTGGCACAGGATTCATTGATGGGATAGGCCCGGGATACGCACATGCCCTGGTCTGGGTCCATGGACTGGACGCAGAACGTGGGGGCTGTGCCGTCCTGGTCGGGACAGTATCCTTCACAGGGCAGGGAGCAGAATCCGAGGACGCCGTCTGGGCCATCGTAGGTGAAGCAAAATCCCGGCACGTCGCCGGACTGGAAGGCACAGTCTTCATTGGATTGACAGGGGTCGCCCACCCAGGCCTGGTGGGGAGGCTCGACGCCGTTGAGCAAGGGGAAGGTGTCGCTGTCGTCCAGGGTAGTGAACGTGAAACCAGCTTGTTCCAGGGCCGTGAGCACATCGTCGAGATGATCCACGGTGAACTGGTGGACATCGTGGAACAGGAGAATCCCGCCATGCGTGGCTCGGGCCTGGTGCAACACCCAGCCGATGAAGTCGTCTCGGTATTCATCTGGGACCCAGCGGAAGGTCCTGGCGCTGCAGTAGCCGTATCCATCCGTGGAACTCTGGAAGCACCAGTCGCCGCTGTCGATGTGCCAGCCCGTGACGTGATAGCCATAGCTCGTCACGATGCCGTAGGTGGTGCAATTGGCCGAGCCGTAGGGAAATCGGAAGAAGGCTGGTTTTTTGCCGGTTTCCGCCAGGATGCCTTTCAAGATGGCGTCTGTGTCCGAGACCTCGGCGGTCCAGGTTTCCGAAGACACGGTTTTCGAATTGTAGTGGTGATACGAATGGCTGCCCAGGATGTGGCCCGCCGCCGCCATCTGCCTGAGCAGGTCTTTTTGTTCCTCGGTGGCGGCATGCTTTCCAAGGACGAAGAACGTGGCTTTGACGTGATGACGAGCCAGGATTTCGAGGACCTTCGGTGTCGTGGACAACCTGGGGCCGTCATCGAAGGTGACTGCGATCTTGTTGCCGAAGGGACCGTTGTCGGGCGGCCGCACCCCGGAACAGGTGGCGCCATCCTCCTTGCCTTCGGTGGTCTGGAGTTCTTCGTAGGCGCCGTTGAGATCCTCCTGCACTCCCTGGTCGGACGGGTCATTCTGGGAATCGCAGCTCGATAAAAGCGCTTGGAACGCCAGGACCGACGCTGCCAGAGCCGTCAGGGATGTGTGTCGCGTTTGGAGCAGCATGGCTCTTCCTTTGATCGTGTCGTCGTGGCCGCCGGGCAGGAGACGGACTTGCCGCCGATACCTGTCCGGCCCCAACGCGAAAGCTTTTCGTTCAAGGCAGTCTCGCCGAGTCTTCGGGCATCTATTTAATAGCCCTTTGTTTTTGTCATGATATGGCATGTCGTGGTTTTTGCAATATTGAATATAAGCGCTGCGGTGCTCCTGTCTTGCCGAGGTGGCTGTCGGGAAAGGCGGTTCTGTGAGCGCCTGCCCATTTTGTGAGCGCCTGCCCCGGGATGGGCTCATTCGGGTTCTGAGTTGTAAGGACTGCTTGTTGACTTGACTCCCTTAGACGGTCACCTGTATGGTCGGTCGGTTGCCGTGACCTGGCGGCAGGCCTGGGATGTGACAGGGAGAGGAGATGGCGATGACAGAACAAAATACCAAAGTTTCGGAGAGGCATGGTCCGTCGCGGGGAAGCGATGTTTCTTCGGCCCGGCCCAAGCGAAAACCAGGAGCGGCGGGTCGTGGAAAGCCGGAGAAGGGACGTCAGCAAAAGGGACGCAGAAAAAAGGCCGGTCCTCCACCGGCGTTGGCCAAGAAGGCCGCGGAGATTGCCGAGCGCACGGGATTGAGCCAGAAAGATGCCCTGCGTGTGGCATCGGGCAAGGTGACCGTGCAGAAGGTGCTCAAAGAGATGCTGGTCCGCGAGAAGCTCAAAGTGCTCATCGGGCGCGGAGAGCTCAATCCCATGTATGTTCCCGCCATCGTGGCTGGACAGATGCCTCTGGAGCGGGCAAAGTTTCTCACCAGACTGCTCGATGACGAATCGTGGCGATCCACCCAGAGCATCTTTGAGGACCTCGTGGAGTCGGGCAAAGCCCGAGTATTCTTCCTTTTTGGCAGGGAGCCGTTTGCTGCGAAGGTGCCCAAGATTTCGAAGTACGATGTCTGGTTCCAGCGGGAAGACGGCGATGAAGTCGAGCAGACAGAGAAACACAATGTGATTTTGTCTTGTGAGACGGAAGAACTCGACGAGTTGCTGGCCGCGCGCTCTGTTGACGAATCTGTGGCAGCCAAGGCACTGGGACCCTCGGTGTCGTACAAAGACCGATTTCGTTCGGACAAGGAGGTGTTCTACAAACACTCCTTGTCTCAGGAGCCGATACGGGTCACGTTCCGCGACGGCATGGTGGTGACCGGCCGGGTGGGCTGGTTCGGCCGTTGGGAGTTTCAGTTGAAACTGTCCGAGACCTGTCAGCCCGTGGTGTTTCGACATGCCATGTACTCTTTGGAAGCGGTGTGACCGAGATGGAATGGGCCAGGGAGAGTGGCTCTGTATCATGGCAGCGCTTCGTTGGAGAGAAAGGATTTAGCATATGTTTCGTGTAGGAAGTATCGTTTTGTTGGGGCTGATGGCGTTTGGAGCGACTCCAGCCAGGGCCGAGGTCGTGGTGCTGCTCGACGGCAGCCGCATGTCGGGAACGTTTGTCCATT
>CAZIJS010000160.1:0-10747 GCA_964539505.1 uncultured Myxococcales bacterium | reverse complement strand
CAGGCACTGTTGTCCAGAAACATGAACTCCGAGCAGGGATTCGAGCCGTTGATCCAACCCGAGTTGGGACAGGTGTTCCATTTGTTGACCGTGGTGTCGAATTGGAGCCCAGGGTCTCCGCATTGGTGTGCGGCTTCAGCGATTGCACGCATGATACTTTTGGCGCGATACGTGTCGACGATATGGCCGTCGGTGACGGCTCTGGTGTGCCAGTCTGCATCGTTTTCCAGGGCTTTCATGAACTCGTCGGTGACCCGCACCGAGTTGTTGGCGTTCTGGAAGAAGACCGATGAGTAGGCTTCCCCTTCGAAACTGCCGTCGTACCCTGCTTGAATGAGCGCCCAGGCCTTTTTTTCCTCTCGCGCTTTGGACTTGATAAAGTCCATGATGTCTGGATGATCCACGTTCAAAATGACCATCTTGGCGGCGCGTCGCGTCTTGCCACCCGACTTGATGACGCCGGCAAAGGCGTCATAGCCTTTCATGAAAGACACAGGGCCCGAAGCCGTGCCACCGCCGGCGAGGGTCTCTTTCGATGACCGTAGGGTCGACAGGTTCGTGCCGGTGCCCGAGCCCCATTTGAAGAGCATCCCCTCGGTGTGCACGAGCTTGAGGATGGAGTCCATGGTGTCGTCCACGGAATTGATGAAGCAGGCCGAGCATTGGGGATGTTCATCCACGCCCACGTTGAACCATACGGGACTATTGAATGCGGCTTTTTGATGGACCAGGAGATGTTTCAATTCCCAATTGAAGATCTCGGCGTCTTGTTCCGACCGGAAATAGCCCTGCTGTTTTCCCCATTCGGTGATGGTGTCTACGACCCGGTCGAAAAGCCGCTTGACCGAGGATTCTCGCTCGTTCGAATCCATGGCGCCACGGAAATATTTCTGGGCGACGATGTTCGTGGCGGTCTGTGACCAGGTCGTGGGGACCTCGACCTGATCCTGCCGGAAAATATCGGTTCCATCCTGGCCTCGGATGACCGCATCGCGAAGTTCCCATGCAACTTCTTCATACGGATGGCGGTCTGCCTTGGTAAAATAGCGGGATACTTGGATGCCGACTCTGGCTCTTTTTTGCCTTGCATGGTCGCTTGGATGCTGTTCGATCTGGGATGTGGTTTCGGTCGTGGTCTCCATCATCGTCACCTCTGTCTCGTCGGGGTCGGGCAATTGGTCACATTTTTTCGATTTGGGCACACCTAGACAGGCCGGCGCGACGTCGCGCTGGAACGCCACAAGTCGATGCAATGTGGTTTCGGTGATACGCCAGGGGAGGGGGCGCTGTCAAGTTTTACCCCAAGATGTTGTGCGTTGACTTTGTGGTTTTGGTACATGTTGGGGTTTTGGGGCCTGTGGAAAACCTTGTTGATAAGTCAGGAAAAGGAATGCTCTTTCGTGGACTTGACTCCATGTCCACATTGCGAAAAAAAACGCTTCCCAGTTCGAGGAAATCGAAAAACTCACTGTGACGAGACAGCATCCCTTCGCAACGACTGGATTGTCTTGTGCCAACGCTTCCCACGCTCATCCGCACGGCTTGGGTATTTGGCGATTTTCCACGACATTCATTGGCTATTGTCAGTATTTTCCGGGCGAAATATGGTGCATCGTCCCTGAATTCAGGGTCCTTGCGAGTCTGATGTTGGCAAATCGCCTTGAGTGGCGGTATGGAGATCCAGGGGATCTGTGTGCTTGTCGTCTCGCGACGTTGCCGTGCCCATGGTCCTTGGATGCGCGCCATGGCGCGATTTGGGGCGATGGCGATTCAGCCATTGCATTCACTCGGCCTCTCAGTAGGGACTGCGCATGTGGGGATGGTGTCTGCTCTCGGAAATTGGCTCTTGTGGCGGATTTTGATCGGCATGGATGTCGGTGGGCGTGGACCATCGGGTTTGTGCGCGGTTCAGTGGTTTTATCGGCTTTGTCAGAGGTGTAGCCACAGTGTGAGGGAATGTCTGGACATCCGGCAGTTCGGGTCTTGGAGGGGGGCCCAGATGGTGGCGGGCGCTGGGGCTGTGCAGACAAAAGATATGGCTTTTTTGCGTGAGACCACCAGACCGTGGTACCCAGGGAGGGTCGAATCAGGATTTTTCCTTTGGAGGAGACCATGAGGACTGACGATGAGCGTGTCGTATGGGCGTTGGATGTGGGAAAACAGACCCACCGTCCCGTGCTGGAGGGCGTGTGTTTGGAACTCCGGGCCGGCCAGACCCTGCTCGTGAGGGCTGACTCGGGTGCTGGAAAGAGCACCTTGTTGTCTTTGCTGGGAGGGCTCAAGCAGCCCGACAAGGGACAGGTCCTCATCCAGGGCAAGAACCTGGCGAGGCTGTCACATCGCCGCAAGGCGGCGCTTCGTCGCAGGATAGGATTCGTGTTCCAGGATCTGCGTCTTTGTTGGGATCGATCGGTTCATTATAATGTGTTGCTTCCCCTCCGTTTCAACGGCGCTTGGGGCAAGGCTGCCAAGGCCAAGGTCGAAGAGGTCTGTCACCTCGTGGGGCTCGAGCCGCAGACAGGAGTCGCTGTATCGGAGCTTTCGCGCGGAGAGCAGCAACTCGTCGCCCTGGCCAGGGCCTTGGTCGCCGACCCTTTTTTGATTTTGGCCGATGAACCAACCGCTCACCTGGATGTCAGGACATCTCTGCGGGTCATGGGTCTGCTGCGCGGGATGGCTGCCCGGGGCGCGGCGGTGGTCGTTGCAACGGCGGACATGATGGCTTCTGGTGCCTTCGAGGCTGATCTCGAGTTTGAACTCAAGCAGACCAGACTGGTTCCCATGTGGACCGATGCGGGTCATGAGTTGCCCTTGGCTGCGACCGGGGCCTAGAGTCGGGAGGCTGCGGGTCATGGGACGAGTCGGATTTTGTCTTGGAGAAGCACTCCGGGCACTGGCCAGACGGCCGATTGCCTCGCTACTGACCATCGGGACGGTGGCCCTTTCTTTGTTTCTTGCTGGCACGATTTGGGCGGTGAGCCGCGGTGTCCGCACGGGCGTGGACCGGTGGGGCACAGAGGCCGTGGTTGCCTTGTACCTGCAGCCGGACACCACGTCATCGGAACGCCGTCGGGTCGCAGAGGCCCTCAGGCGAGTCCCTGGAGCCGTTGCGGTCCGGTTCATTTCGCACAAGGACGCCATGACCAGGCTGCGACAGGGGCTGGGGCCCGACGAGGAACTGCTGACCGGGGTGGATCCAAAGTGGTTGCCAGAGTCTTTCTTGGTGACTCTCAAGGGCGATCGGTCGTTGCTCGTAGGCGCGCAGGACAGGCTCGTGCAGCTTGGCAAGGCGATGGATTCCATCCAGGAGGTGCGCACTGTCCGAGCCTGGCATCGCAGGGTGGAGTCTCTGGCCGGAATCCTCAACAGGATTGCCGCCGGGCTCGTCCTGGTGACGTTCCTGGTCTGTGGATACGTGGTGGCTTCGACGGTGCGTCTGGGACAGGACAGCCGCAGGGAGGAGACAGCGGTGTTGCACGATTTGGGTGCCCCCGGCTGGTTTGTCACGATTCCCGCGATGATGGAGGGGGGCGTCACGGCATTCCTTGGGGCCATGGGCGCACTGGCCTTGCTCTATGGCCTCTTCGTCGTCCTCGGCACTGAACTCGACGCCTTGGGGGCTGGGCAGGCGGCCCGGGGCTTTTGGTCGCTCCTCCCCTGGAGGATGCTTGCGGCCAGCCTGGGTGCAGTGGTGCTCGCCGGCATGGCGGGAAGCAGACTGGCCGTCCGCAAGTGGCAAGGAGCGCCGAGATGACCAGGCGCTTTCGGTGGGGCTCTGGTGTGACGGGAGTCGCCGTTGCGGCGATTGGTTTCTGGGCGGTTCTGTCTCCGTCCAGCTTTCGGGCGTTGATTTCCCGGCTGTCACCGGTGAGACTTGTGGCCGGTCTGTCGGCACCGAGCAATGGGGCAGTGTCTGGGCGGGTCCAGGTCTGTACCGACTCCCTCCGAGACGTTTTCCCGGGCCCGGAAAGGCCCGACAACTCTGGATCGGTGGACGAACGCCACCGGGACTATCACATGGGAGCAAGTACAACCGGAGTCCGTAGAGGGACAGGGGCGAGCCGAGATGACCGCACCCAGCATCGGTCCATGGAATCCGGGACAGGAGCGGGCCCCATGGTCAGCCTGGGTCCGAGCCCGGGCCTCCACGAGTATCTGCAGGGGGAGCTTTCATATCTTACGATCCTGCGGCAGCTCCATCGGGAGCTTCGTCGGACGGTGACGGGGCTCTGGGCTGCCAGGGCCAGGAGAAGGCGTGCCTTGGAAGCCTGGGAGGCGGCTTGTCGTCGAGTCGATGCACAAAAGGCACGGGTGAAGCGGCGCCGAAAGGAATTGTCTTCCTTTTTCCAGGCGCTCTACAAGCTGGTGGATGGATGGCAAGATGTCGCCTTTCTCGACCGCAGGCGCACAACTCCCCCCCTGGACGGACGAATGGAACTGGTGGCTGTCATTGCACATTTCAACAGGGAGCTGAGAGCAGAGACCAGAATTTTGGCATCTTTGATCCAGGAGCGGGAAAGGGCCAGGATGGACATGGATGAAGCCAAGTCACAGGAGGCTTCCCTCGATGCCCTCCGCGACAGTTTGAAAGCCAAGATTGCCAGGGCCCAGCAGGAGCTGTCAGACGTGAGACGGAGCAAGGAACAGAGGAATCGGAGCAGGGAAGTGTGGGACCGCAGGGCGAGACGTCTCCACAAGGCCGTGGTAGAAATCGAAGAGGAATTGCGCATTTTGGCCGAGGGGTTCGACAGTCTCAAGGGGAAACTCTTACGGCCGGTGCCGGGTATCGTCTTGCCCTATCCGGGCAGTCGCAGACACAAGGCAGTGCTCCTGGGTGCCGAGCCTGGTTGGTGGGCCAGGGCCCCAGCCAGGGGGCGCATCGTTTTCGCCGGTCCGGTGGCCGGCTTCGGCAAGGTCGTCATCCTGGACCACGGCGAAGGGTTTACGTCCGTGGTGGGCTATCTGTCCCACATCGATGTCAAGGTCGGAGACCGGGTGCGCAAGGGCAGGCCGCTGGGTCGCGTGGCGGGGCCGAAAGGCCTGGTGACCAGGAAGAAGCGATACTGCTACTATGAACTGCGTCGGTCCGGTTTCCCCCTCGACCCGTTCGAATGGCTTCGTTTCTCCGGGCGAAGGGGGAGGGCCCCGAGGCTTCGTCACAGACCCCGCTTGCCGACATCCCTTCCTTCTGCCGTGGCTGACCGTCTCATTCCAGGTTCGTAGGGGGAACTTCCTTGTGATGACGTGGATGCGTCATGCCGGCATCCAGTCGGTCAATTGTCCATGCGTGTTGCGTCGGTCTCCATCCCACAGAGGGCCAGGGCCCAGAAGGGAAAAATCTTGAGATAGTTATCGTAATGGATGGCGGATGTCTTGTTGAACATGCCGGCGATGTGTTCAGGCGGCCAGGTGCCGTCCGACTCCTGCCGATCCAAGAGGAAACGGACCCCTCGGCGGGCCGAGGCGCTGCCGGTACGTCCTCCTGCTGCCAGGGCCAACAGAGCCCAGGATGTCATTACTGCTTGTCCTGTTTCCGTGTGGACGGGTCTTCCCAGTCGGCAACTTTCGGCATGTTCTCCCCAGCCTCCATCGGGCAGTTGCTGGGATTCGATGAAATCGCAGGCCTTTTGGACGGCCGGGTGGGAGGCGTCCAGACCGGCGGCGCGCAGTCCCCAGACGCCGAACCAGGTCCCATACGTGAAACAGATGCCCCAGGAGCCCACCCAGGAACCATCTGTCCGCTGTGAGGAGATGAGATACTCTGCGCCCCGTTGGATGGCGCGCTCGATCTCCCCACTTCGCCGGTTCGGGAATCGGCGGCGATAGGCGTCGAGAGCCTGGATGCAGGAGGAACTGCATTCGGGATACGAGTAGTCAATCATGATGTCTCCGAAGACATCCGATGGATTGAGAGATTCGAGCCACTTGGGCCCTCTGGTGCGCTCATAGGTTGCCCAGCCGCCGTCTTCGTTCTGGAAGGAGAGAATCAGCTCTGTTGCCCATTCCATGCGCTGTTCGGAAATCGACTCGTCCCCCATGCCTTCGAGCAGGATGGCCGCCTTGAGTCCCTCGGCCGTGCAATCGGAAATGGGCCAGCCGTGCTCCAGTGTCGAAAAAGGCCAGCCGCCTCGTGAGGGATGGCGATAGTATCGCTTGTGGTCGCGCACATTTTCAAGGACCTGGTTGGACTCGATGAATCGGTGGGCTGCCTGCAGCATGCCGCGGTATCGTTCCGGTTCGGGGGCGGCAAACAGGGCCTGGACCGTAAAGGCGGTGTCCCAGAGCTGGGTGCCGTTGTATCCGTTCATCTTGAGGCCGTCTTCGGCCTGGTAGAGATATTCCGGGAGCACTTCGAGATGGCGGGCCACTTGTGGGCCATCGGAGTCCACGAAATGCCAGACAAGCATATTGAGTACCTTGTTGACTGGGCCTATGCAGCGGTAGTTCGTCGATTCGTCTTCATGGCGGATCAGGTCGAGAATGTGCCGCAGGGCCTTGCGCCGGAGCCATTTGGAAGGACGCTTGTCATATGCTTTGAGCACGTTGAACATGGCCGATAGGGCCGGTGAGCGCGGAGTGAAAGAGTCAGTGGGCGACACCTGGTGACGGGCCGCATTCCAGTCGATATCCTCGTAGGGTTCGTCGTAGATTTCCCGCCGCAGTTGCAAGATGAGGTCTGTTTCGGGCGCTTTGGCCCGGATACCGTAGAGGTAGGCCATGGGCAACGCGACCATGCGTGCATGGCACCAGTAGCGCCAGGGATGAATCGGAAGAGTCTTGGGCAGGATCCATGCTTCGGGAACCACCGGGTCTAATCCATCGTATTCATAGAGGCCCAGGAGAGCCAGCGTGAATTTCCCCCAGGAGGCCGCCGAACGGGCGCCCGAAAAACGGAGGAACCATTTTCGGGCTCGTATGAGGTCCTCATCACTGGCTGAGACACCCAAAAGCCGCATGGCCACGTAGACGAGCACGGACGTAAACACGTGGCTGTGTGCCTCCACATGGAGGCCCCAGCCACCGTCCTGATTTTGGTGGTTCCTGAAGTATCGGACCATTTCATCGCGCTGCCTGCCGGTGGGGACGCGGTTCATGATGAACGTCCCGGCGACATACATGGGAAGGAGGAACAGCGGACCGCCGTAATCTCCTGTCCAGGATCCGTCTGGTCGCTGGTGTCGTTCGAAGACCGAAGCGGCACGCTCCAGGGCTTGGTTGATTTCCTCCCTGGTCCATGTCGATGCCTCGGGCACCGAACTTTCCTGGGTTGTGTCAGATTGATTTCGCAGAATCGATGACTCCTGATGCAGGATCTCCGGTGACCGAGGGGCGGACTGTCGTTTTCTCGTTTCAGGTGGCCTGTCTGTCATGGGACTCGTTCTTCCTCATTCATGATTCCTGATGGCTCCAAGCGGGTCGAACCCGGCTGTTGTGATCCTGCGCCGTCAGGACCTATGGACTCACCAAACCGGCGGTGACCCTGGAAGCCAACCTTCCCAGCGGACTTTTGGTCAAGACAGCCAGGCCGTCCAGGAGTATCGGTTGGGCCACGATTCGTCCCACCAGTGCCGCAGATGCCAGGGAGGGCGTCAGTTGCAGGTCCAGGGTATGTTCGTAGTGCCGTCGTGCGACTGCCTCACCGGTTTCTCTGAATATGGATGCAGCGGCAGCCGCCAGGCGGCCGCTCGTCATCGCCTGGCCGATGCCTTCCCCGGTCACGGCGTTCGCCAGGCCGGCGGCTTCGCCGGTCACCCAGAGGCCGGGACGGTTGGGGGCCTTGGCCCGCAAAGAGCATCGAATGCCCATGAATTCGTCAGGGCCCACGTCTGCATGGGCCAATGCCTGGGCCAGTTCGTTGTGCTGGATGTCATCGAGGAGGGATACCAGGGATTCTTTGCCCATGGTCTGCGTCCTGGGCAGGCAGAGCCCGATGTTTGCCATGCCGTCTCCTTCGGGAAACAGCCAGGCATAGCCCGGCGCGGTGCGTTCCCGCAATACGATTTCCATGCGCCCCTTGCCGTGCAAAACGCCTGAGACATGGCGACGGAGGCAGAGGAGCGTTCGGTGGGGGCCTTTGGTCAGGGATGTGGTTCCTCCTGCGGCCAGGATCACGAGGTCGCCCTCGATGGAACCCCGGGGACCTCGCACCCCGCCGACGCGGGCACCCTCCGTCAGGAGGCCCGTGACCTTCCAACCCTCCACGAGTCGTGCCCCCAGCGTTTCGGCATGCCTGGCCATCATGGCATCCAACCGGCTTCGTTCGATCACTGCGGCTGCCATACGGCCCTGCAGCGTTGCCCGACGGCCGCTGGGCGCATGGAGCAGGAGGCCTCGGATGGGATAGGACTGGGAGAGAACCTGGGCCTGCATGTCGAGATGCCGCAGTTCTCTGAGAGCACTTGGCCCCAGGCCCCCGGCACAGACCTTGGTTCTCTCGACAGTGCCGCGTTCCAGCAGGATCACCTCCGCCTGGCCGGCCCCGGCCAGATGGGCGGCGGTGCTCGATCCTGCGGGCCCGGCACCCACCACGATGACTCTGGGTTTTCGTTTCATGGCATGTCGACGTTTTCCTGGGGCGTTCCGGCCGTGGTCAGGTGTCGTCCGGCCATGGGCTGGGGGGAAGGCATGGTCGCTTCCACCAGCACGTTTGGAGTCTTGACCGAGAAGAGGTCGGGTCGCAGACTGGTTGGGCTGGTTTCATCCGCCGTCGGGCCGTCGTCGGAGGAGCCCATGAGGGAGTCGAGGACCGGGACATGGCGATGGAGCATCTTTCGGACCGCCTTGACCATGGTGGCCAGGTGGGATTCCCACAGAGAGCCGCTGTGCAGGTCCTCGAAGAGACGATCGAACTGATCGAGAGCCTTGTCCCGGTAGTTTGGATCGATCCGAACGGTGCGTTCAGCCAGTCTGTGACAGTATCGGCACTTCTCACAGTCGCGGTGCTGGCAGCCATGTTTGGGCCATTTGTCGAGGAAGCCGTCCAATGCCCGGTTGTCGATATAGATTCCCTGGGTCCCGGCGCGGCGGGGATAGAGCAGGGCTTGGTGTTGTCCCAGTTCCACCATTTGCCAGAACTTGAGGATGTTGATGTCCTTGGGGCGCACGAAATATTTGAGCATCCGCCTGTAGGAAAAATACTGTCTGTCTTGCTTTTTGAATTTGTCCTCGGAATAGTTCCAGGCCAACACAAGGTCGGCGAGGTTGCCGTCGTAGTGGCGTTCCGAATAAGCCTTCACCCGTTCGAGGAGTGCCTTGGTGGGGGTGTTTCGCTCCACGATCTTGAAGTTGTGGTAGCCGAGCGCCTCGTAGCGGTCCAGGTCTTCGGGACGGATCCAGTTTGCCCGGATGAAATTGACCGGATCTTGGAGACGAATCTTCATGCAGGCCAGCATGTGGTAGTCCAGTGGGTAGCCCTTGGACTTGCCGCTGTTGTCCGAGGCGTGATTGAGTCCTACGGCATGGCTTCCCGCGATGGCGCAGTCCTGGCGGCACGAGTTGTTGACGATGAGGCTCAAGTCCGCGTCGGTGGCCTCGCGCATGGCTTTGAGCGCATCGAATTCACGGTAGATGTTGACTTCCGAGATCACGATGGTATCAGCCCCCTCTTCGGACCAAAAACGGACCTTGCGTGCGTTGTCCGTATACCGGTGCGAAGAGATGCGGACCTTGAAATGCGGATAACGACGCTTGATGGTCTTGAGGAAGAAGAGCGACGCGGTGGTGATGGAGTCTACCCCGATTTCCGAGAGCCAGTCGAGGATTTTGCGCAGTTCGCGTTGACCCTCCCGGGTGAATTCGCGGTTGCCCATGCTCGTGGCGTTGAGCAGGTAGTTAAACTCGATGCCGGCGTCATGGGTCAGTTTGACGTAGTCTTCGAGTTTTTTCTTGTCGATTTCCGGAAGGTAAAACGAGGGTCTGCCTCCTCCGAAGAAGTCGGATGTGAGTTTGCCGTACACTTCGTAGACGGGATAGCCCCTGAGTCCTTCGATGAGTTCCGGGTCAAAATTGCATGCCACACTCAGTTTCATGGGATTGCTCCTGGTTCGTCATCATGCCGGGCCGCCTCCCTGGCGGCTTGATTCGATATCAACGTCCGGCGCTTTTCGTTTAGTTGACCGCTTCGTGCGACCTTCGCGGCTCGGGTTTGGAAACTCCAGCGGACAGGGCCGGATTTTCGAGCCGGGGAAGACGATTCTTCATGATGGCGGTCACCTGTCCTACCAGTGATTCGAATGCATCTAGAGAGAGTTGTTGCTGGGCATCCGACCGGGCTGCCGCCGGGTTTGGATGGACCTCGAGCATCACGCCATGGGCACCTGCGGCGAAAGCCGCCGCCGTCAGGTCCGTGAGCACGTCGCGGCGGCCCGCGGCATGGCTCGGATCCACGACTACGGGCAGTCGGGACATGCGCCGGAGCATGGGGACCACCGAGATGTCCAGGGTGTTTCTCGTGCGGCGTGAGAAGGTTCGAATGCCGCGCTCGCAGAGGATGACGTCTTCGGAACCAGCGAGCACGATGTATTCTGCGGCCTGCAGGAATTCGTCCACCGTGGCCGAGAAGGCCCTTTTGAGCAGAACCGGTTTGCCGGAACGCCCCACTTCTTTGAGGAGTTCGTAGTTGAACATGTTGCGGGCGCCGATCTGGAGGATATCCGAAAATTCCGCCACGAGTTCGTCTAGTCGCGTTTCGGCGACCTCCGAGACGGTCCGAAGGCCATGACGCGTGGCGGCTCCATGCATCATCTTG
>CAZIJS010000159.1:0-10864 GCA_964539505.1 uncultured Myxococcales bacterium | reverse complement strand
CCCGCTCCATTCTGGAAAGGACCTCGCGGATCTCCTCCTGGGAGCGCTGGCAGAGGGAGCCGACTACTAGGTCGCGATCCTGGTCCAGCCCGAGGGCCAGACCTGCAGCCTCTCGAACGCCGAGGGAACCATCCAGGGTGCCAACAATTCGGACGTGCGCCTCGAATGTCTCGACAACGGTTCTTTGGACGAAACCTTCGGCACAGGAGGGAGCGTCCGGTACGCGACAAACTTCCTCTCCTGGGGAAAGGCCCTGGCCATGGATGCACAAGGACGCATTCTCGTCACGGGAAATCTCCGGCCGGGAAACAACGACGACATGGGACTGTGGCGTTTCTACCCATCAGCGATATCGACTCTTTTCCCCGACTCGTATGGTCTCTTTTTACCTGAACTCGTTGCCTGCATCTGTTCTCATCCGCCCGGATGGCCTGCTTGGCGGAGATATTCTGGCGAAAAGCAGACGATTTGCGGAAAGATGAATGCTACTGCAGGGTCCTGGCCAGACGCACCGTGCAGCCGATGATGTGCAGGCTGTCGTCGTACCAGAGGCGATAGGCCAATCGATGGTAGGCCGGCGACGATTCATAGTTGCCGCCCCGCGAGATGTGCTCGGTGCCGGTGGCAGGGCCCCAGGGATCCTGCACCGCGTCTGCTGTGTATGGTTCGAGGAAGTCGTGGCACCATTCCTCGGCATTCCCGATCACGTTGTAGAGGCCCCAGGCATTGGGCGGCTTGGTGCCCACGGGGTGCAGTTCGTAGTTGCTGTTTCCGCGAAACCAGCAGACATCGTCGAGCAAGGTCCCATTGTCCAAGGGGACGTTTCCGTCCAGGTCCCATTCGTCTTCCTGGTTGACCAGATTTCCTCCGTTGGTATACGCAGCCTGGACTCCCGCCCTGGCCGCATACTCCCATTCGGCCTCTGTAGGCAGGCGATATCCTTCACACTCATAGGGGGAACTTCCGGAAAAACTGCATTGCCACTCACCGTCTTCGTCTTTGTGGCAATCGTAGCAGGGGGTCAGGCCGGCACAGCGCGACACCGCATTGGTGAATGCAGCCGCCTCGGACCAACGCAACTCGTCTACCGGACAGTCCATGCAACCAAGCTGCATGGTGCTCGGATTGTATCCCATGAACAAAAGAAACTGCCCCCTGGTGATCTCGTAGACGCCGATTTCGAACCGGTGTGTCAAGGTGACCTCGTGCTGGATTTCGTCTCCCGTGTCGCCCACCTCGTCCTCGCGTCCCAACTCGCCTTCGGGACTACCCATGGTGAAGGTACCAGGCTCGATGGTCTTCATTTCCAGACTGTCCATGGGACAGTCACTGGAAGCGGCATCGATTGCTCCACCGTCGGTCATGGTCCCGTCCGTAACCGCAGCGTCTGGGAACGAGGCCGCGTCCAGGCTCGAATCCGGCTGCTTGGCTGCATCGGACGCTGATGCGTCCGTCTGGACTGCTGCATCTGGACTGCCGCCCGAACCGCTGTCATCGCTGCAGGCAGACTGCCCAAAGAGAACAACGGCAACAAGCGCCGTCGTGGCCAGGTCCAACGCCGCAATCAGCCTGACTGGACGCGCCAATGCCCCTGGAACCAAGCGTTTTTCCGAAAACAAGGGTGACATCGATGATGAAAACATCATGATTACTTCTCCTACGACCAGTGTTTTTGCTCCGTTGGATCTTTTTTTCTGTGTTTACTATCTGTGTTTACTAAAAACAGATATCATATCTTATCACACATGGGATCAATCTCTTATCACACATGGGATCAATGACGATGAATATCGCAACGAAATGGGCTTTTGTGGGATCGCTGATTGTGCTGCTCGATGCTGCGGCCGCATGCTCGGATTCCAGTTCGAAATCGAACCGGGACGGCACGGTGGCCGGAGATGGTGCCTGGGATGCCCAGGTCACCACTGATTCGGAAACTGGCAAAGACGCACAGAGCGGGGATGCTGCGACAGACTGCGGACGAGAGCCCATCTGCGAGGCCACCGCCGGCCACCATTGCTATTATGTGGCGCCAGACGGAAACGACGATGCGAGCGGAAGCATCGAAGCTCCCTTTGCCACGATCCAGCATGGTGTCGACGTCATGGACCCAGGCGACTATCTCTATCTGAGAGGAGGCACCTACCACGAATACTCCATCAATCTTCGGGGCAAGCAGGGCAGCGAAGATGCCTGGTTTACGATCAAGTCCTACCCCTGTGAATGGGCCAAGGTGGATGCACAACATGCCGAGCCGGACCAGGGGATCAACGTGTTCCAGTCCAGTTCGGCGCACGAATATGCCCCCACCTACTGGCGTTTCGAACACTTCGAGGTCACGGGTGGAGGGCCGCCCCTGGAGGGAAACAGCTATGACGACATCCAGTCGATCCGCGGTGCGGGCTTTTTCTTCTGGCCCGGCTACCACATGCAATTTCGCTCCATGTACGTCCACGACAACTACGGTGGTGGCGGGCCCAACGGAGGCGCGGGGATCAAGTTCCAGAACGAGGGAGGCACCGCTGTCCACCACGTGGTGATCGAACACTGCCATATTTCCGGCAACGGATGGCCGGGAAGCGACAACCACAACCTGGGCAACATCATCTTTTTTTCGGACTACGTGCAAGACCCGGCAGACGTGGACATCGACGTCTGCATGCACGACAACGTGATCGCATACAACCTCGTCGAAAACAGCGCCACCGGCTTCAAGACGAAGAACGACCAGCAACTCGTCCGGGACAACAGCGGCCAGGATATGGAAGCCAAGGACCGGGGCAACGAGATCCACCACAATATCTTCCGTCACCACAGTTCCATCGGCATCTGGGCGGCCCAGGATTTCGCTCAGATTCACCACAACATCGTAGACGACGCCACCAGCGGCATCCTGTCGGGCAAGCCGCCTTCCAACGGCAGCAGGGAATCGTTCTACGTGGTGGTCTACAACAACCTTGTGGTCCATTCCGGAAACGGCGGGAGCATTTCTCTCTATCATGGCAGCGAGGATACACCGAAAAACTACATGACCGAGCCCTGGCATCCCTTCTGGTTCGTCTTCAACAATGTCATCGAGTCCGGCGCGGACGGAAACGGGCACAATGACATCAACGTGCTCTTCTCCTGGGCCGAACACCAAGTGGACATGGACACTGTGCACATCGACCACAATTTCTTCTACCCGCGTTCGCAGGACGACCCTGTGATCAACATGGCAGACGATGCAAACGACTACAGCGTCGCCCAGTACGAAGCCGCTGGTTGGGCTGACGACCTCTATGCCCACGAACAAATCTCAGACGACCCGCTGCACCCAGCCGACAGTCCCTACAAACTGCGCATCGAACATTCGGTCGAGGGCTCGACCACCATTGGAAACGGCGGTCTGAACGCACCCCATCCCTACTTACCCGGCGTCACCATCCCGGCCTATCTGGGCCCCTGCGACAAGGACGACTGCTCCTGGATCGATGACGTCGAATCCTTGTCCGACCCCGCCAACCTCATGGAAACCCACCGCCCCTGACTGGATATTTTGGTTTTCTCGAATGACGTCAAAAAACCAGCATGTCCCGCTCTGCATCGCGGATCCGGTGCAAGATGCCCTCAGGGCTCGTCTCCGCCAATAGGGCCTGCAGGAGGCTTCCATCCCGAAAGAGCCTGGCGATCCCCCCCAAAGTCTGGACATAGAGCTTGAACGTCGCCGGCTTGATCACGGCCAGGATCACCAGATGCACCGGCTCGTGATCCAAGGCGTTGAAGTCCACTCCCTCGATGCTTCGACCCAGGGCGATGGCAACGCCCTTGACGCCTTTACAGGAGCCGTGTGGAATCGCAATTTTGGCGCCCAATGCAGTGCTCATCATTTTTTCCCGCGACAGGACCGATTCCAACGCGCGGTCGCGCCTTCGCTTCGACAAACTCCCAGCCGCGACCAGTCGGTCCACCAGTTCCTCGATCACCGCCCATTTGTCCCGGCCTGCCAGGTCCATGATCACGGTGTCTTCCGACAGGTGGTCTCCAAGGGCAATGGGCCGGCTCTTCGACGCGGGGCGCTCCTGTGTGTTGTGACAGATCAGGACCTCGATCCTGGCGGCAGCCCAGGACTGGGCATGCTTGGCGGCCCCGAGCCTGGCCGTCGGCGTCTCTGGAGCCGTCAGGATCTCGGTGGCATAGTCGTAGTCCCTGCGGGCCTCGGCCTCATCGATGTCCTCGGGCAGCAGAACATGGGACGACTCGATCACCACCCCGTTGCGCCTCACCTGGGCATGTCCCCCGTCCACGGCCAGGCATATGCTCCGACCGTCGAAACTCACGAGCCGAATGACGCCCACGTCGATCTCCACGTCACCAGGTCGATGTCCGGTCATGATGGTCACCGGGCCATCCAGCCCCGGGAGACGAACGGATGAAACGGAATGCCTGAAGATGAGTTCCTTTCCCCGCCGCACTTCCACTGCAAAGACCTTGGACATGGAAGCAATCTCCTCTCGATGTCTCGTGTGCCAGTCTTGTTTCTCTGTTTCGTCCCCAGGAGACAGTCGGTTCCTGAGCCAAAATCCCCAAAACTCCCCGCCCAGACGACAGCCAGGGCGGCATACCTGCACAGGGATTTAACCCGCCCGCCGACGAGACGGCAAGGAGATTTCACAACTTCCAGCCGGCCGGGACCGGCGCCTTGCCACGAAAAATGGGTATGGTTTACCAGGAGCAGAGCCGTGACTGCCCCGCCATGCGCTGCGGTCCAAAGCACGCCTACGAAACGACAAAAATGTATCCATACGGGCCAAAATCGCCTTCGAGATCCCGCTTGACGAACAAAAACCGTCTGCTACAAATACGCTCCGACAGTCGGGGCTGTAGCTCAGCTTGGGAGAGCGCCAGAATCGCACTCTGGAGGCCGTGGGTTCGATCCCCATCAGCTCCACCACACCTTCCGCCCAGAAACCTTCGCCTCGATGGCTGTGCCCTATGCCCAGCCTTTTGCGATTTATCTTCCCAGATTTCAAGTGCGGTCTCACGACTGTTCTGGCTGATCACCCCTCCTGCGCCCCATGTTCTCGGCAGCGACATCGGCCAGTCCGAACTGCTCGTGCAGTGCGGACAAGGCCTTGGCGACCAGATGGTCACGGACGAGACAAGAGATGCTCGTGTGAGAATCAGACGTTTGGTAGATTTCCACGTCCACTCGGGTGAGGGCCTCGACGATGCGAGCCATGACCCCAGGCACCCCACGCATGCCGGCCCCCACCGCCGAAACCTTGGCAAACCCTTCCTCGATGGAACTGTCCAGGTCGAACCCGGAAAGGACCTGCCCGGCGGCCCTGGCCTGCTTTGCCCGGATCGTAAAGGACATCTCGTCGGGCGACACGTTGATGAGGTCGAGGCTGATCCCCTCGTCTGCGAGCCTCTGGAGCACCGCCAGGCTCCGCTGCGCATCCGTCCCCTCGGTGCGCACTTTGACCTGAGCCAGGGACCGGATACAGGCGATACCAGAGACGACCTGGTCACCGTGAATGGGTATCCCTTCGACCACAGTCGCGCGGTCCGCAATGAGGGTGCCGTCGTCGTCGGTGAAGGTGTTCTTGATCCAGAGAGGAACCCCTCCCTCCATGGCGATCTCGGCGGCCCGCGGGTGGATCACGCCGGCGCCAAGATGTGCCATCTCGCAGACCTCCCTGTATGTCATGCGACGCACTTTGGCTGCGCCTGGTACGAGCCTGGGGTCTGCGGTCATGATCCCGTCTACGTCCGTGAAGATCTCCACACGCTCGGCTGCGAGCGCACAGCCCAACGCGGCGGCCGTGACATCGCTCCCCCCGCGCCCCAAGGTCGTGATCTCTCCGTCTTCCGTCGCGCCCTGGAATCCCGCCACCACCACCACCCGGCCCTCCTGGAGATGGTGCAGCACCCGGTCTGGATCGACCTTTCGGATCCGCGCATCTCCGTATCGACAGTCGGTCACGATACCTGCCTGGCTCCCTGTCAAGGCACTGGCCCCAACGCCGGACGAAGCGAGCAGCCCCGCAAAAACCACTGCCGAGATGGTTTCCCCACAGGACAGGAGAAGATCGCGTTCACGCTCCATGAGGTCGCCCGAAACATTCAGCAGACCGGCCAGCGAATCAGTGGCATAGGGCTCAGGGCTCCGGCCCATGGCCGACACCACCACCACGACGTCGTAGCCGTCCTGCCTGGCATGGACCACCTTGGCAACAGACCGGAGTCGTCCTTCCTCGGTTCCCACCGACGTCCCGCCGAATTTTTGTATCAACACCCGCACTGTCACCGACCTCCCGTCACTGCGACCACCAACCACCCGCCAGCGCCTTTTCCGCGATCTGCACCGCATTCAGGGCAGCACCCTTAAGGAGTTGATCTCCCACCAGCCAGAGATTGACCGCGCGCGGCTCACCCAGGTCCCGACGAATCCTTCCCACCAGGATCTCGCCGCGGTCCGTCGAGTCCAGAGGCGTGGGATACTCGAACGCATCCGGGTTGTCGACCACCTCGACTCCTTGCGCCCCACCGAGGATTTCTCTCACGAGTGCCAGGTCCACCTGGGTCTCGGTTTCGATGTAAACCGACTCGGCATGGCTGCGAAACACCGGCACCCGCACCGTGGTGGCCGTGATGGGAAGATCCGGCATCGCCAGAATCTTGCGCGTCTCGTCTACCATCTTCCATTCTTCCTTCGTATAGCCGTCCTCTGCGAACCGGTCTACCTGGGGAACCAGATTGAAGGCAATGGTACGGTGCCGCGCAGCAGAAGGAAAAGGCAGTGTGGAAGGCATGGGTTTCTCACCTGCAAGGACACGCTCTGTTTCCCGCCGCAGGGCATCGAGCCCCTTTTGTCCCACTCCGGAAACCGCCTGATACGTGGACACAATCACTCTTCGCAACCCCAGGGCCCTGGCCAAGGGTGCCAGCACCACCAGCAAAAGAATCGTAGAACAGTTCGGATTGGCGATGAGCCTGTCTGCAGTGGTCATGGCATCTGGATTCACCTCTGGAACGACAAGGGGTACCGAGGGGTCCATCCGAAAGGCACTGGAATTATCCACGACCACCGCCCCCTGGGCCAGGGCCAGGGGCGCCATGGTTCCGGCCACCCCGGAACCCGCGGCAAAGAGCGCCAGGTCCAATCCTGCAAGGGCCTCCTCGGTGAGTTCCTCCACCACCAATTTTCCAAAGGGAGTATCCATGGTCTTGCCCGCCGACCGTTTCGAAGCAAGCAGGCGAAGTTTTTTCACCGGGAAGCTCCGTTTGGCAAGGACCTGGGTCATCTCCCGACCCACTGCACCGGTGGCCCCCACCACTGCGACCCGCAATCTCTTCATTCCTGCACCTCCTTCGAACGACCCGCCGCCCACGATCACGGCGCCGCAGGCCTGATGAAGAGTTCGGTGACCATGAGTTGGACACCACCGTGGGCCATCCTGCACAACACCGCCCCGATACCCACCTCCGCCAGGTCCTTAGTGAGGATGTTGGCCCTGTGGCCGGGACTGGCCATGAGCGCGTCGTGTGCCGAGGCTGCATTGGATGCAGAGGCCACGTTCTCTGCAACCATGGAGGCTGCCACCCCGGCCCTGCGCACCCGGTCCTCGGGCCGGCCGCTGCGCGCCGACCGATGTCCGAAGTCGCCTGTCTGGCACATCTCCGCACTGTGGTTCCTCGCCACCCTGGCCAGAACCTTGTTCCAGATCAGGACGGGAAGGCCCCGACCATGTCGCTCCCGGTTGACCGCCTCGAAAAGATAGCGTTCGGCCCGCAGGGGATCCCTTGGGCCGGACTCCGGCTCCCGGACACGAAAGGACCGCGGCGCATCAACGCCGCAATAGAGCGGGAAGTTGGCCAGAACCGTGGGGCCCGTGGGCCCCTCGGCAAGAAGCTCGACCTGGTATCTGCCCTTGCCACCCTTCAGGGCAATCCGCCCGGCAAACCGGCTTCCTGCAATCTGGAGAGACATTTCTGTGATGCGACCATCTGGACCAGTCACCGCGACTTTAGGCCTCCGGAATTCCTTGTCCAGCCTTCCACGAATTCGAATGGGCCGCCTGCATGGCACCTGCCTGGGCACAGGGTCCATGTCCAAATGGACCTCCTGGACCGCCACCACGAACTTCCAGCCATCTCGAGTCTTCCTGACCCAGGAAGCCACACGCCGGAACCGACCCGAGGCCAGCAGACCAGCCGCCCACTTACGGATGAGTTTCAGGGCGGCCTGTCCTCCCGGGTCATTCGTCTCCACATTGAGCACCGTGGGAACGGGCTCCACCAGGCCATGGAGCCAACAGAGTTCGGTCACGTTTTGCTCACTCTTCGATGCCGGTCCAGACAGGCCGCTGAGCGCCTTGGCCACCCGTTCCAGTCTCGGGTCGGGCACGAGCGGCCCCACGCCCAGGTCTGCCGCAGCCTGGTTCAAAATCCCGTAGACACGGTCCACCACTGCCGGTCTCCCCGCCGGCCTAGCCCCCTTCACGCCATAATAGGCCACGGCATCCACCAGCGAACGCACCGATGCCCCGGACCGCGCCCCTGTTTGCCTGCCAGGTGACTCTGCGTGTCCCGTGGCCCGCCTCGGACTGCACCCAGGGGTAGAACAGTTCAAGAGTCCAAGCAACAAGCAGGATACCGCGAGGGCCCATGGGCCCATGACTCTTTCGTTGGAACGCACGTTCTCGCTCTTTGAGGTCGCTCTCTAGAAGGTAAACTCTGCACCGGCCAGAACGTCCACAGAGGCAAAAAAGTTGGTGGGCATGTCGTTGCGGACCACCGGTCCGACCACGAAGGCCACTTCTCCACCCACGGAGAACCAGGGGGTAAAGTGATATCTCGCGCCTCCACCGCCCCTGGCCACGAACGCAGCCCCGTCGTAAGGGCCGTTGGTGACCACGAACACCACCCCAACATCCGCCCGCACGAACGGCACCACGGGGATGTTCCACAGGCCGTAGAACTTCCACTGCACTCCGGCTAGGAGGCTGATCCCGAACCCGTGCACCGACCCGCAGCGAGTCCCTTGAGGCACCCCGGATTCGAGGATTTCCTTGCAGTCCGATCCAAAACTAAAGTTTGCCTGGGAATCGAACCAAATCCAATCCGTGAGCCGGTATCCATATGTGAAGCCCAGTTCGAACCCGCCCACTGAATCGTCGGTGAGTCCATACGTAAACCCCACAGCCCCGGTGACCAGGGTCGGCCCCCTGGGTTCGTACCCCTTCTTTCCGTCTTTGACACCGGCCCCAGCCTTCCCGGACTGTGCACCGCCCGCCCCGCCCGCTCCTGCCGCATCCTTGGTCGATCCGTCTGCGCCTTTTCCTGAACCATCCGGCCCCTTCCCAGAACCATGCGGCTTCCTGGCCGGAGCATCCGATGGAAGGGTCCGGGCACCAGATGGACTTGCCGGCGCCGACATAGCGTTGGCCGCAGCCTCGGAAGAATTCGTTCCCGGCTTGGCCACCGCGTCGTCTGTGGGCAATCGGCCGGCCGCAGGTCGCGCGCCACCCGTGGCATCGCCCGAGTCGCTCGATGATTGCAGCCCTACTTTCCCCGATTCTGCTTGCCCGGACCCGACGCCCTGCGCCCAGGCAAACCGGCCCCAAGGCAAGGCAACGACCAGGACCATTGCTGCCAGTGCCAGGGCCCTGAGATGACCGCCGGGCTGCCTCGTCATGTCCACTTCACACATGGAGTCCTCCTCTCAACCAGGAAAGCCGACAGTGATCCCAAGCAACGAATCCTGCCGCCTCCGCGGCCACCAGAGCCAGAATGGATCACCTAGAGCCGGCCCGGCTGCCATGGGCCTTCTTCGTCCCAGGCCGCCCCTTCGCGCGGGAAACAGCCCTGGCTGCTTTCTTGTCCTGTGCAGCCCCATGTCTCGGCGTCCCGCGAGTTGGAGAAACCGGCCGAGCCGTCGCATTCTTCGCCCCGTCCTTACCGGCTGCCTGTTTCGAAACGGGCGGCACTCGCCCCTGCTCATCAGCGAACAGTATGGCACCGAACCGGGACAGTACATGGAAATCCGGTTTGAGCGGCGCCACCCAGGCCATGGCCGTCCTGGAAGCACCCTTGGGGACTTCCATCCGAAACATGTTGATCCGCCACCTGGTTCCCACGCCAACCTTGCCCGGCTTTTGCTTGCCAAAGGCTGCCGCCAAAGGAACCGACATCTCCACGGTCCAACCCTGGTCCTTGTCGGTTCGCTTGTTGAGTGTTCCCTGAACCGTGACCGCAGCCTTCAAGCCACTCTCCCAGTCCGCCTGGGTCTGACGGTATCGAGGCAGATAGGCGTCGAACACCGCCCCCTTGGGATTGACCTGCAATTCTACATATGTGGCACCGTCTCCCTCTGGATCGATCATGAGTTCGACGACCTCCTGTGTCCAGAGCGAGCCGTCGTGCTTGGCAATGGTGGACCAGACGTCTGGGTCCTGACAGGAAAACAGCACGTAGAGATTCTTGTCGTCCCACAGGATCTTCGCCTTCGTGGGATAGGACACTGGTTGCCCATTCAGTGAATTGACGAACAGGCTCGTCCAGGCAGCAGCCTTCCATGCGGCATCGTCATCCTTGCCATCCAGCACTGGAGGATTTTCCGTCTTGTGAACCACGTAGGTTCGGGGTGCCTTGGCCACCGCACCCAACCGCGCCTTGGGCCTGGCGCCGATGACCAGTCTTCCGGCCAGGACACGGCCATGTCCATCGCTGGGCCCAGAAACCACCTTGAGTCGCCCCTTGCCCGGCTTCCAGATACCTACATACACTTCCACCACCTTGCCAGGCCAGTCTGGTGGAATGGTGATGGTCTGTTCGTCCCGGATGATGTCTCCCGGTTTCCAGAGGTGGACGTAGTATC
>CAZIJS010000158.1:0-10986 GCA_964539505.1 uncultured Myxococcales bacterium | reverse complement strand
GAAATCATCGAAGGAAACCAGCAATCCTCCCAGCAACTCTGGGTCCACCTGCCATTGGATGTCCAAGTCCCTCTGGGTCAGCCTCTCGAGACTGTTTTCGATACGACGCCGCATGCCCTTCGACAGGGGAACCGCGCTGCGTATCAACGTGGGAACGCGCCCCACTTTCTCAGTGGCAAGGTCTCGAAACCGAACCAATATTTCACGCAGGTGGTTGCCACGGTGTCGGCGCACCACCAGCAGGATGAGACGATAGAGCAGGGTGGGAATGCGTCCATTCAGCGCATTGTCCAAAAGACGCTCCTTGTCGGTTGCCCGGATGTGGGGGGCAGCGAGGAGTACCTCGAATCGTGGCTCCTCGTGCAGCACCTCCAGGACTCCCGCGGCACCGGTCAAGAGATCAGACACACAATCATTGGCCATTCCTGCCTGCAAGAGCCCCTGCGCATAGGCATCAGCCACTTCGGAGACGTCTTCCATCATGGCGTTCCACCTTCCTGCCGGGAATCCAGGTCAGCGAGCAATTTCGAGATGAGCTTTTCGTGGAGCTGCTGGTCCATCACGTCGCGCAGCAGCTTTTCAGCAGTCTCCAGGGCAAGCTGTGCCGTCTCCTTCTCCAGCGCCTCCCTGGCATGCAGTCGGTCGGCTTCCGCTTGTTCCCTGGCAGTCCGAAGAATCCGCGAGGCTTCATCGTGAGCCTTTTGTTCGATGGTCTGGGCAACGTCTCTTGCCCGCCTGAGGGCTTCCTGGACCTTGCTCTCGGCCTCGGCTTCCAGCCTGGCCTTCGTTTCCTCGAGACGGTGCCGTTCCTCCTCGGCTGCGGCCTTGGCCTCGGCTGCGGCTTCTACGCGTTGGCGGATGTGGTCTCTGCGCGCATCCATGAGTTCGATGAGCGGAGTCCAGGCATATCTTTTGAGAATCCACATGAACAAGAGAAACGAGAAAATATGCGTCAGACTCTCGGCAATGAGTTCCTTCATGACGACTCCCAGCACGACACCTGCCGAATCTTTGGATTCCCTTGCCGGCCCCACGAATGGCCGTTCCAGGATCCACCAGGAAAATTGCGACCGCAGGGGACCCACGGGTCCAGAAAGGCCCCTCCAACAGGGCCCTGACGGCTCGCGCGCGAGTTACTTGAAGAGATTCCAGAGCACGATGGAAATCAGCGCATAGATCGCCAATGCCTCTGCAAAGGCCGCACCGATGAACATGGTGGTTCGCAGGTTGCCGGATGCCTCCGGCTGACGGGCCATGGCATCCAAGGCGGAACCCACCGCACGGCTGATGCCGATGCCGGCCCCGACGCAACCCAAGCCGACACCGATGAAATAGCCGAGTGCCACGAAACTTTCTGAGTCGATATTCATCGTCTTCCCTCCAATCGAAAGGCTCAGTCCTCGTGGGGCAACACGAGGGCGATATACACAGCAGTCAGAACGGCGAACACGAGCGCCTGAATCGAACCGGTCAGAAGTGCCAGGAACATGAACGGCAACTCGAACGGGAGCCCTACGGGACTGTGAATGACGGAAAGGGCCCCAACACCCAGGACAGCCATGACTGCCAGGAGCGTATGTTCTGCGAAAACATTGCCGAAGAGTCGCACCGACAGCGTCACTGGCTTGGCCAACTCTTCTACGAGATGGAGCACCACCATGAGGGGGGACATGGCCCAGGTGACTCGGTCCGCCGGTTCTCCGGCCAGGTGATAGAGATAGCGAAGCGGTCCCAGCCTGGTAAAGGCCATGTATTGGACCGTCAAGAAGGTGCAGGCCGCCAGACCGGCGGTCATGGCGATGAAGGTGGTTCCCGGCGCGGCAAGAGGAACGAGCCCAGAGAGGTTTACCGCCAAAATATAGAGAAAGAGGCCTCCGATGAAAGGCAGAAACTGCTTGGCCTCCTTGTCCGGCAAGATCGTGGCGAGAAGCTCCACGATCCACTGGATGGACAGTTCCATGGCGGCCTGGAGTCGGCCAGGATGAAAGGCAGCATGCCTTGCCACCCAGGCAATCAAGAAAGCCAGCGACAGGGTCACGAACAGGGTCCAGATCGCTCGTTCCACGTGGGGATTTCCCAGGATACGTGCCAGAGGACTGTTTGGGAAGAGAGCCTGCGCCCATCGCCCGAAAGTGGGGAGTTCCACATGCTTCTTCTCGGTCTTCTTCGTTTCTTCCGACCGAGATGAATCGCGATGTTCGATGGGGGCACCGTGAGACGCGACAGTCGGGCCATGCAGGGCCGAAACAGCCAACCATGATGAAAACCACATAGCATGGCTCGAATCGACGGTGCCCAGATCGCGAAAACCGACCGGCGAAGCCGCCGATCCGGCGATTCGGGAAGGAACCGCCCTGGATGGTGACGAGGGGATGGTGAGAAAACCCATGACCAGTATGAGTGGAGACAGCGGCAAGACCCTGGGCAACATCCTGGTTCGATCCAAGGCCGCAGCGAACAGCACTCCCGTGAATCCCAGCAACGCGAAGAGCCCCAGCATGGGCGGCTCTCCCACAATCCAGATCAACGGGAGGTAGACGAAAAGGATCTTCAAAGCGATTCCCTGGACGAAACGCCGATGAAACAGCTTGGGTGTCGGCACCAGGGCACCCAGAATCAAGGTCCAGGAAAGATTGTGCACCGCTGAAATGGCCATTCCGATGAGCAGCCCCTCGGCCCACATGAGATGGCCGGAATGGATGCAATACCAAGCCAGGAGAGCCGAGGTCACCAACAAAGACAGCAGGACGCTGGGCAGGGTTCCTCCCCGCCGGGCCGGAGCCCCCTTGTTGTCATCCTCGTGCAGCCTTGGCACAATCAACGACATTTTTGTGATCCCTTTCTGCTCCTTCCAAGAGTCAGGCAGCATGGCGGCACGACGAGCCGCGATGTCTGGGACCTTGATTTTCGCCCCTTTTTTAGCGTCGAAGCCATAACAATGCAATGGAGGATTGGGGTGATGTTGACGGGGGATCAAGCTTTGATTCCGGGTCGAAGGGACAGATGCTCCGGCAAGGCGTTCCACAGGGTCATCTTGATTCGAATTCCTTTGGATGCTACCAACGCCTGCATGCAAGCGCCACGACTCATCAAGCGATACCCAAACCGCAAACTCTACGACACTGACAAGAGTCGCTACATTACCCTCGACGATGTGGCGGACCTGGTGCGTCAAGGCGTAGAACTGCGGATATTGGACAATGCCACCGGCCAGGATCTCACCTCGGTCACTTTGGCCCAGGTGCTCCTCGATGACGTGAAGAGAAAGCGCGGCATTCCCCTGGCGGCCCTGCGCAGACTCATCCAGGACGGCAGCGCGTCCCTCGGGGAGCTGGTGTCTCAACTGGGCCGCGATATCGACCAGACCGTGGGACGCGTCCTGGGCCGCCAAGACCAGACAGAGCAGGGAGCCGATGGAGCACGAGGCGTTGGAGAGACCCATGGGGGGGTGGATATCGCGGGCAGCCTGGCGACGATCAGAGAGTGGGTGAGCCATTCCCAGCATTCTCTCGAAGAGTGGCAGGGCAGGGTGGACGACCAGATACGCCGCCTTGCCGAGTCACTTTCGCCGGTGCTCCGATTGCAGCGCCAGATGGCCGAATTGGAAGAAAGAGTCCGAAGATTGGAGTCTGAACGGGGCTGGGAAAAATCGAAGGATCAGTAATCCAACCCCACCGAGACTCCCCAGGTGTGCTGCATGGCGGCGTCGTCGCGCAGGGGGACTTCGTGGCCGGAGATGGTGACGGAATCGTCGGCTAGCCCCCTGATGGTGAGACTGTATTCTGTGGCAAAGGTCAGGCGCAGGGTCTGGTTGACCGTAAAATAGAGCCTGAGGCCAAAAAAGATCCGGTGTCTCAAAATGGCCTTCTGGTCGATGAAAACATAATAGGCGCCACAATCGGAATCCGCACTGTTGTTGCAATAGGCACCGTTGGGGAGTGCCTGCCCCCATGGGTCGCCGCCTGAATCACAGCGCCCGTCGGAACATTGCAGCGCATCATGATAGGGGGTAGCATCGATCACCGCCGATTTTGCGATGAACCACAGGGCGTTGTATCCAAGATAGGGTGTCAAGTTCAGGCTGGACACAATCCCGAAGCTCTTCGAAATCGACACGTCGACGCTCAACGTCGTAAAATCCACCTGCGTGGCCCCGACGAGCCGCTGGAAATAGCCCCGCACCGCCAGGGCTGGTGTCGGCCAGCCGTGGAATCCCTCGTGGAGCGCAAACTTCCCAAACACGTTCACCGTGAACATGTGGCTGTCGATGAGATGAGTGAATCCACCGCCCAATTCGAAGCTGGGCAGGGGCATCCAGAAGCCCTTGCGCACTTCCAGCGACACCGTATTGATGATGGGATCGGGATTGCCGTTTACCCCGTGGGCCCAGTAATCTGCCTTGTCTGAAATGGATGTCAGCCCGTATTTTACGTCCAAGACGAATCCACTCCAACCAGGCGTTTCCGAGGCAGCCAGGAACTGGGGAGCCAAGGCGACACCGAGCTGGGACATGAGACTCCGCCAGGCGGAGTTGCGCAAAGCCTGGCAGGTGGGATCCCCCACAGAGCAATTCGTTGCGCCCGGCAATTCCGAAAAAAACTTTTGCAGAGCCAAATCATACTTGTAGTTTCCCGCCTTCGCAGGTTTGCCTGCAAAGAGGAATCCAGCCAAGATCAGAAAGAAAATGAGCCGTCTTGGAGACTTGCACATGGGCCTTGCTCCTTGATATAAAGCGAACTTACCGGAATTCGAACGTTGCAGGAGTTTTCGTTCCTTGTCAAGTCCAACACCTTTTTGTCCTGGTCACATTTTGGAAAGAGGCCTACTTTCCGTAGTCTTGGTCCAGCCGAGGATTCCCCCCAACGTGGGGGCCATTTCCCGGACCTGTGCCGCCACGGGATGTCCTTTCTATATCGTGGGTCCTGTGATGTTTCGCGAGGACCATCCCAAGCGCAAGAGGGCGGGTCTGGACTACTGGGATCTCGCAGAAAAGCACTGGATCGAGGACTGGGACTCTATGGTGGCTGACCATTCTGTGCAAAAGTTCTGGTTCTTCAGCAAAAAGGCTGACCGTTCCCTGTTCGATGTCCGATTCCATCCGGGAGACTATCTCGTATTCGGCAACGAACCAGATGGCCTGTCCGATGACATCCTCGACCGATTTTCTGATCGACTGGTCCGAATTCCCATGAGAGACGGTATCCGGAGTCTCAATCTGGCAACGTCCGTGGCTGTCGCTCTCTACGAAGGGATTCGCCAGATTACGTGTGAGAGCAATCCCATAGACCGCCCCCCACAGGATACGCCATGAATCAACCAGTTCGGCCAGCCTTGCTCCTGCTTGTCTTTTGGGGCGTTCTCCTCGCCGCATGTTCGCCCTCGGGCTACCCACCAAAATTCGTCGCCGCGAGAAAAGCAGAAGACTCTGGTCGACTGGAGGTTGCACGACGAAACTACGACATTGTGTTTCGCAGCGCGAAGAAACCCAGGGACCGAACGGAGGCGGGCATGCGGCTGGGCTCTCTCCTCTTGCGCATGGGACGACGATCCCAGGCTGTCGAGACATACCTGCAAGTAGAGGCCGGACCTGGCAGGGGCACCAGCCAGGGAGCCAGAGCCTTGGTGCGGGCCGCAAGCGTCCTCGCGGATCGCCTTCACGAAGAACACAGGGCGGAAACGATATGGAGGAGAGTGGTTCGCGACTATCCAGGGACCCTGGCCGCCACAGACGCACTCTCCCGTCTCGTCTCGCTGTACGGAACGCGCTTTGGCCCAAGGCAACTGCTCCGGTTCCTGTCCCGACTCGCTGCTGCAACACCTTCTTCTCAGCTCAAACAATACGCTGCATGGAAGGCCGCGGATATCTGCCGCCGTGACATCAAAGACCCGGATTGCGCTTTCAGGTACTGTGTCGCGGCTTGGAAAGCCGCCCCCAACAGCGCGCTGGCCGACGATGCCCTGATCTGCGCCGCCAGGCAGGCCAGGAGGATGGGCAGACCACGCCAGGCCCTCGTCTGGTATCGTCGCCTCCTTTCGACTCGTGAAGAAGCCGTGATGGTGGGCTCCTACCATTCCGAATGGCTCGACGATGCCCAGTTCGAACTGGGAAAGCTCTACCTCGAGGATCTCGGCGACCAGGGGCGGGCCATTGCGGCGTTCAGAACGCTGCTGCGCACCTATCCGGCTTCGGTCCTCCGTGATGATGCGAGCTGGTGGATATGTCTGACGAGGCTCCGGCAGGGCCGCCGCAAAGAAGCCATCCATTGCTGGAAACGCCTCGTTCGGCGGTTTCCCGACAGCAGGTTCGTCCGAGAGGAAAAAGCCTTTCAGGACTGGTCTATCGTGGCATCGGCCATTGCAAAAGGAAAGGCGTCGTTCGTCTGCCCGGCCCTTGCAGTGCATGCCAGGGCCCATCCCTTCGGATGGTTCCGGCGACGACGCAAACGACTCGCCGAGCGGTTCAAATGTCCACAGACCCGATAGCCTGGCTGCAGAAGCCGGGGCGTCGCGTTCTCGGGATCGACGATGCCCCTTGCATGAAAGAGGACGGCGGGCAGGTTCTCGTGGTGGGTGCGGTCTGTCGTGGGGACCGACTCGACGGTCTGCTGTCCACCACCGTCACCAGGGACGGTTGGGACGCCACGGACCGCTTGTGCAGCATGCTCAAAGACTCGAAGTTTTTTCGGCAGGTCCACGCCGTCATGCTCGATGGCATCACCCTCGGGGGACTCAACATCGTAGATATTCAAACCTTGTCGAACTGCCTGAAACTCCCGGTCCTCTCGGTGATGAGACGGCGCCCCGACAGGAAAAAAATGGACTTGGCATGCAGACGAGTCTCCAGCCCGGAAAAACGGATCGCTCTCCTGGACCGGGCAGGGTGCATCCACGCCGCCGAGCATGTCTTCTTCCAGGTGTGCGGACTCGACCCGCAGGCTGCCCGTCTGCTCGTAGACAATGCAGCGACTTGTGGCTATATTCCAGAGCCGGTTCGCCTGGCCCACCTCATCGCAGGTGGAATCGCAACGGGCCAGAGCGGCCGCCGGGCCTGAAGTGGTGCATGCCGCAGGGCCCAGTGGGCCGGATCTGTGAAGAAAAGGCGTCATCGCATCATGGGACATCACCACGCCCACGACCATGCTCCCGCGAATCCTGCCAGGATTCTGACGGCACTCCTGATCAATGTGGCCATCACACTCCTCGAATTTGTGGTGGGCCTCCTTGTTGGGTCCCTGGCCTTGGTGGCCGATGCCTTTCACAACCTCTCGGACGTGGTGGCACTGGGCCTCTCTTATTTCGGCGCGAAAATGTCATTGAAAGGGCCCAACGTGGAGCACAGCTTCGGTTTCGGGAGGACAGAAGTCCTCGTGGGACTGGGCAATGCCGTCTCCCTCGTGGGGATCACCATCTACATTTTCTACGAAGCATACGAAAAACTCCTCCATCCGCCGATGCTGTCGGGCGGACTCATCTTGGGCGTGGGCAGCTTCAGCCTGGTGGGCAACGTGGCCTCTGTTTGGATCCTGATGTCTTCAAAAGACAAGAGTATCAACATGCGAAGCGCCGTCCTGCATCTGGCGCTCGATGCACTCGCAGCGCTGGGCGTCATGGCCGCCGCGGCTCTGGTCATGCTCTTTGGGTGGCACAGAGCCGACCCTGCAGCCAGTGTTCTCATTGGAGCGCTGGTGCTCTGGGGGAGCCTGGGACTCCTGCGAGAGGGGATCCATATTCTCATGGAGGGCGTCCCCAAGGACCTCGATCTCGAACACATCGCCAAGGACATGAATGCGGTATCCGGGGTCTGTGGCGTCCACGATCTCCATTTGTGGAACCTGTCGTCCACGTACCGGGCCCTGTCTGCCCATGTCGTAGTTTCCGACAGCGACCAACGGCGATTCGATGCCATCCTGGGGGATCTGCGACGCCTCTTGGGTGATCGCTATGGTATCCAGCACGTCACGTTGGAGCCGGAACTCGACTCCTGTCCGACAGCCGGCATCCTCTGCGAGCACCTTTCCGGCCATGCCCAGGGAAATCATCCCGGCCAAGAAACTCACGACCAGGACGAGACACACCATCATCATTGATGTCGGTTCGAAAAAGCCGGACCAGACGGTACGAGTCCCCCAGGAACGCAACCCAGCAGGCCCGATCACTTGGCAGGAAGGAACCGGTCGGTCCGCGCATCCCACAAAAAACTCGCTCGGCTGCTGCGGAGTTTCTTGCGCCATTTTCCACCGGCGGTTTCCGCCATCCACCAGGTTTTTTTCACCGCCAGGATATCGGGATGCCCGTCTGCGTCGATGTCTTTGAATGAGAGCTTCGTGCGCCAACTCTTCGGAGTGTCTGCACCGTACACCTTGTGCAAATTCGCAAAAAAAGCCGTCGCCGGCGGGCCGGATTCGGCCAGGTTGAAGATGGTCACGTCTGTCACCTGCGCACTCCCCAAGGCTGCCTCTGGGAGGGTCGAATACCGATACCGAATCATCACTTCCACTTTGCCGTCCTTGTCGTAGTCTTTCACAAAGAGACTGGCGGCTCCCCTCGACTCCACGGTCGAAGGCGTCTTGGTGGTTTTCAGTTTCGTCATCCATGACAGCGTCCATCCCTTCTCGACCTTGCGTATCTGGGCTGCGTAGAAGCCGGACTGTCCCTCGTCGCCCACGAGCGCCTCGACCACCCCCAGGTACCGTCCCGGACCAACCCGCTTCAAGCCCCAGCTTTTGATTTCCTTGAGGCCCGGACGCTGACACAGTGCCTGGAGAATGCCAGGAGTCGGTTTCGGGCCGCCGGCCAGGACCTTGCCCGGCCTGGTCGTTCGAGGGGCGTTTCCGGTTCGGGCCTGCTCGTCCTGTCGGGCCTGCTCGTCCTGTCGGGTCAACCCGGTTCGCGCACCGGCTTTTCCTCCTGGTCCTTGCCTGGTTGCGGCCAAGCGCGGTGCCTGTTCAGGTCGCCTTCGGGCCGACACTGTTCTCTTCGCCGTTTTCGTCTCGGAGGTTCCATTTTCTCTTCGAGACGGCGCATTGTTGGAGTGATAGCAGGACGAAAGGCCCACAAGGAAGCAGGCACAGGTGAGAGGGATGAGGACAGTACGGTGATGGGCCATGGAAAAACTCCCTTTCTGTGACAAACGTATCAAAATACAGTGATGCCCGAGCGTGTCGACAACGCCATCATAGGCGAGACGACCCGAATTGTCGACCTGGGCAGACGGCCTTGGATTCGACAAGGCTCTATGGCCCCCCAAGGCAGGTTATTGACGAGTCGAAAGAATCGTGCCACAAGACTCTGGCCGTGAGACGAGATACTTCTGCATCGACTGGTTCCGCCACCACCCGCAGGCCCAAAAGACGCATCCGCTGGATTGCGGTGGCCTACTATGCCATGACTGTGCTCTTCGGGGGCTGGCTCCTGGTCTCGGTAACGGTCCATTTGTTTGGAAGCAGAGCGGTGATGGCGTCGGGCAGCGCCATCGATCCCAGTGCCAAGGATCCAAGACAGTTGCATCGTTGTTGGAGCGAGGCAGACGAACTCTTCCGGTCCCTGGTGGGTGGCTTTGGCAGGCAGATATCCTCCCTGGTCCGCTATCGTAAGGACCTGGCCCAGACATGGGGCGGCCGCTTTGGTTGGGACCTGTTGCCCATGCACCAGATCCCTCAGGCGCGTCTCGACGAGGAGCACCTGGGCCCCTGGCGCTGGCGGGTGCTTCGAATGCGCCATTGGTGCCGTCTCGACGAACCTGACGTCACGTCTCGTTCGAGGGTTTTGTCACTGCTCGCAGAAGCCGTGTCTGACTTCGATCCCCTGCGTCTGTCCCTGACCAAACGGATGCACAGCTTCGCTGAACAGGGAGTCGTGGCACTGCAAGGTGGAGAACAGGAAATCATTGCCAGGATTCGCACGAAACTTGCGAAAGCTCGTAGAATCCTGAAAAAACTATTCGGTGGAAAACTGCCAACAAAACCCGGCCGGATTGGTATCCGTTGAAAACGCTACGGAAAACCGGCGGGGAAGAAAGGATTCGAACGTGACGGACAAAGACCAAAACACCATGGGTGAAGAACATCGTCTGGAGCAACCAGAAGAGAGTACTGACGTGGCGGGAAACCCAGAAACCGAGGTTTCTGAGACAAAGGGAACCACGGACGGGCCTCCCGACGAGACGGACGGACAGCAAAGCGCCGCGAATTTCGATGCATTCGAGTTGCTGCCGGAAGTCAAGCGGGCCATAGAGTCCATGGGATATGAGGCCCCCATGGACGTTCAGTCCGCCACGTTTCGGGCCGCCATGGAAGGCAAGAATCTCGTGGTCCAATCCAGGACGGGGTCGGGCAAGACGGCAGCCTTCGGCCTGCCCATGGCCCAAGGGCTCGTCGATCCAGACCAAGCCGTTGCACAGGCCCTGGTGCTCTGCCCCACCAGGGAGTTGGCCCGACAGGTGGCCGAGGAACTCTCCAAATTGACCAAGTATCGCGGCCTCCAAGTCGTGGCAGTCTATGGTGGGGCACCAATCGAACCCCAGGCCAAGGCGCTCAAGTCCGGGGCACAGATCGTCGTGGGCACCCCGGGCCGGGTCCTGGATCATTCCAGGCGCGGCACTCTGCAGGCCGAAACGATTCGGCTCCTGGTGCTCGACGAATGTGACGAAATGCTCTCCATGGGCTTTGCCCAGGAACTCCAGGCCATTTTGGACTTTCTGCCCCCACAACGACAGACACTCCTCTTTTCGGCCACGGTGACCGGAGACGTGGAGCGTATGCTCGAAAGTCTGTCGGAGCCACCTGTTCGTGTGAGTCTTTCAGACGATTTCGTGGGTGTCCGCGAAGTAGACCACTCTTATTATCTCATCACGGAAGGCCCCAAGCACAGAGACCTCCTCAGAGTGCTCGCACACGAAGAGGTCCAGTCAGCCATCGTGTTCTGCAACACCCGAGAAGAAACCACGGTGGTGGCATCTTTTCTCAAGCAGCAGGGCTGGCGGGCCGA
>CAZIJS010000157.1:1959-11049 GCA_964539505.1 uncultured Myxococcales bacterium | reverse complement strand
GGTAGGTATGACCGCCATGGGCCGGGGATACCAGCATCTTCGCTACGTCAATCCCAAGTACGGCACAGATGCCGTCGCCTTCAATCACTATGCTGCAGAGTTGGTGCTCCAGGGGAAAAACCCCTACGGTGCCTCCATGGCGCCGGCCTCCCGACGCTTCGGAGTACCGCGGAAATACTATACGCCAGACGAACAGGGACGGGTCGTTTCGGAACTCTCCTACCCGTCACTTTCGTTCCTGATCTACAGCCCCTTCGTGGCGGCACACATCAAAAATGTGAACTGGGTGAACCTGGCCTTTCTCCTGGGAGCAATCCTGCTGGCCATGCTCCTTGCACCAGCCTGGGCCGCCCCCTGGATGCCCCTGGTCTTCATCATCGAGCCGGAATTCGTCAATTTCTCGGTGGGAGGCGTCACCGATATCCTGTTCGTCCCCTTGCTCCTGGGAGCGGTGTGGGCCTGGGACGAACACAAGGATCTGGCAGCACTCCTCTGGGGGCTGGCCTGCGGCATCAAGCAAGGCCCGTGGTTTCTGGCCCCATTCGCCGCAGTGGCCATGGCCTGGGAGGCACCTGCCGGACAGAAGTGGCGCGACCTGGCCCGGTTTGCCGGAATCGCTGCTGCCGCCTTCGTGATCCCGAACCTTCCGTTCATTTTCTCGGACCCCAAAGCCTGGTTCTTCGGAGTCTTCACTCCCATGGGTCGCAAACTGGTCATCTATGGCAGCGGCCTAGTCACCCTCACCACCACCGCTGGGCTCCGGATCCCGAGGGCCGCCTACAGCCTCGTTTCCCTGACTTTCCTGACAGTGCTCCTCGCCTTGTTTGCCCAATTCTACGAGCGCCTCAAACCCATGCTCTGGATCGTCCCGGCCATGGTGCTCTGGCTGGCACCCAGGTCTTTCCACAGTTATTATATTTACTGGGTCCCCATCTTCGCCCTGGCCCTGGCACGCCACCTGACAGCCCACAGAGAAATCACGGCAGGACCGGGCGCCGAGACAGAGACGGATGCACCAGCAGGCAAGCCTTCCCCCCAGATGGCTGCCAACAGCGAAAACTCCCAGGAGCAGCGGCAATCACGACAAGCCAGTTTGCACCACAGGGCCGCGGCATTCCTTCGCCGCCCCCGAATCCCCAGCCAATGGGTTCCAGCGCTCCTGGCGCTGCCATTTCTCCTCCTGGGAGCAATGGCAGCCTGGTCCAGCAGTCGGCCGGTGGCCTTGACCCTCGACGACATCGAGGCCACAGACCCCAGGGGCCTGGGTCGGCTCACCAGGCTCGATGTGACCGTCACCAATCATGCAGACAGTCCGGTGGCTCCAAGGTTTGCCCTGGCCTGGAACCACAACAACTTCTTCTTCTGGTTTCCAGACGAACCAGTCACCATTCCCCCCAAAGGGTCGCGGCACATGGTCCTGCACCCCAAAGACCCCACGCAGGCCCCGTCCCTGAACGACTCCTTCGTGATCCGCATCTACGACCCGCGAGACCCGGTATTTCATCTCAGCAGGCTGGTGCGCCCCCCGAAACGGTCCGTGGGGCTCTTCAACGGCACCTTTGCCGCCTGGAACGACCAGGCCAATCAACCTCTTTCCTGGACCCGATGGCCCACCTTCGTGGCGGCGCCAGGCACAGTCACCATGGGCCGGGTCCAGGGCAAAAAAGCTCTCTGTCTCCGGGCCGTCCAGACGGGCCGCAATCGAGACTGGGCGAGAACGATCTTGGAACAAAAGATACCGGCTTCCGTCCATCGGTTGGGATTCGAATCCCTCGTTTTTCAAAGACCCGAAGGCGCCATGAGCCCTCGGATTCTCGCAGGACTGGAACTCCAGTTTCCGTCGGGCGAGATCGCCCTGGTGGTTCCACAGCCGGGATTGCCCCATCCCGTGGCCTATCGTCTCCAGGGAACGAGGCGCCCCTTGACCCTGCTCCATCTTCCCGCCCCTGCGGATGTCTCCAAGTGGTCCGTCCATTGGGTGGACTTGTGGTCCCTGGCCCGTCATTTCGGGTACGACAGAGCAGTTCCCCTCTCGGTGAGACTTCTGGCCAGCCGCCATCGATCCAGGCCCGGCACCACGAAAGTCTGCTTCGCCTGGGTGGGAGGGGATGGGGATCCCTGGGTCGTCCCGGGTCGGGCCGTTGCCATCCAGCAACTTCCCGACATGAACAACCCCGCCCTTCGGTTCGGAACCCAGGGGCACCCATTCGGCTGGATGGTGGAAAAGCCGCAGGGATGCTCCTGGAGCATGGAACCGCTGGCAGCCACAGGGCACGACATGCCGGACATGGCCCTCTCGCTGCATGTCTCTGCCGGAAAATCTGAATGGTGCCGTCTGGCCCTTTCTCAAGTTCCCATCAGGATCCCAGGGCCCATCTCCTTCCAGGTCTGCTCCAACCAGGCCACGCAACGACCCGGAAAACCCACTATCATTGCCGGTCTCGAAATCAGTCCACCTGGTCGGGGCCCCGTCCATGTCTGGACGCTCTGCACCACAGCAACGCCTGCTCCCAAACGCCTGGGGCGCATCCGCCTCCACTGCGTCGCCCAGGACTCCCACGGATGCGGCCGCATATCCTTGGCCCCCTCCCAATTCCTGGGCTCGGTCAGGCCGAAAATCTCGCTCGTGGCCAACCTGCATCGCGGTGCCTCCAAGGCGTTGACCATCGAGTTTTCCGCCATCTCCTTGTCGTCGGCCCATCCCGTCCCGTAACGAACAGCACCTACCAGCCTACGAGTGGAGCATTCATCCGCCCGAAAACGAGCAGCACCGACCAGAGCCAAAAAGGTTCACCGAATCCCGTACTTGTCCAATTTGTAGTAAAGAGCAGGTGTCTTGATGCCCAGGATCCGGGCCGTCTCGGTCTTGACGCCCTTTGCCTGTCGATAGGCACGCAAGATGAGCTGTTTTTCGAGGTCATCCAGGATCTCCGGCAAAGACCGGCTGCCCTCGGGAATGCTCAGTCCCTCCCCCTCTCCCGTCTCTCCCCTGATGTGGGCAGGCAGATCCTGGGGACGAATCGCAGGGCCCTCAGCAAAGACCAATGCCTGCTCCAAGGCGTTTTCCAGCTCCCGGACGTTGCCCGGCCACTTGTGGGCCATGAGACGGCCCAGGGCCTCTTCTGAAAGCGGCCTCGGATCGGTCCCCAAGCGCTTTGCCAACCGCTCGATGAGATGTCGACTCAAGACCGCGACATCTTCGATCCGGTCCCGAAGCGGTGGGAGATGAATCGGGACTACCATGAGCCGGTAGAAGAGGTCTGCGCGAAATCGGCCATCCTGGACCATCTGTTCCAGATCACGGTTCGTGGCAGCCAAAATGCGCACATCCACTTCGATGGATCGCTCGCTGCCGACGCGTTCGATGGTCCGCTCCTGCAAGGCACGCAGGAGCTTGACCTGCATGTCCTGGCTGATTTCGGATATCTCATCCAAAAACAGGGTTCCTCTGTGTGCCAGTTCGAAACGCCCCAGCTTGCGGCGCACAGCCCCCGTGAAAGCACCGCGTTCATGGCCGAAAAGCTCGCTCTCCGGCAGGACGGCGGCCAGTGCCGCGCAGTTGACCGCCACGAACGGCCCGGATGCCCTCTTGCTCTTTTCATGAATGGCCCTGGCCACGAGTTCCTTGCCCGTGCCGCTCTCTCCCATGATGAGTACCGTGGCATCGGTTACAGCGACCTTTTCGATGGCTCGATACACGTCCCGCATGCCGGGAGATCCTCCCACGAGCTCTCCGCACCGAAAAGCTGCTTCCCGTCGCAGATAGGCGTTTTCTTCGGTCAGACGTTCCTGGGCTCTCCTGGCCGCGACCAGTTCCAAGGCCCGAGACACCTTCAAACGCACCACTTCCGGAGCAAAGGGCTTGGTGACAAAATCGAACGCCCCGATTTTCATGGCCTCCACTGCGGTCTCCACCGTGCCGTAAGCCGTGATGATCATCACGGGCACGGCAGGGTCCTTGTCCTGGATTCGACGCAGGACCTCCACGCCGTCCATGCCCTCCATCTTCAAATCCGTGATCACGAAATCGATCTCCAGCTCATCGAAGATCTCGATACCGTCCGGCCCAGAAGCTGCGGTGAGGGCCTCGTGACCCATTTTTTCCAGGATCCGAGCCAAACCCCTTCGCACCGTGTCGTGGTCGTCTATCACGAGCACTCGTCCCATGGTCGTCACGCCCCTCCTGACTGTACGCTGAATACCCGCTTTTCACCGTCGCGAGGCGCCGAGCCGGCTCTCGATTCCCCGGCCACCGGGAGCCGCAGACAGAACCTGGCACCGGACAATGTAAGGGGGGCTTCACAGCGAACCGTCCCATCATGAGCCCTGGCCACTTTCATCGCAAGAGCGAGGCCCAATCCGGACCCCTTTTCCTTGGTCGTGACAAAGGGATCGAAAATACGTTCCCGCTGCTCGACCGCCACGCCGGGCCCGGAGTCCTCGACTGCAATCTCCACCATCCGCATGTCTCCACCAGACTCCCCCTCTCCTACCGGCTGCACCCCAATGGACACCAGGACCCGGCCTTTTTCCCCAGCGGCCTGGATGGCGTTTTTGATCAGGTTGACGAGGGTCCTGCGCACCGGTTCGGGGTCGCACCGTACCGGGTTTTGAAAAACCGCCATGGAGTTCGCCCCAGGATCCACCAGTTCCAGAGACACCCCCAACTGCTCCGCCTCCATGGCCACCAATCCCATGGCATCGTGGACCAGACCCAGGATGTCGCAGTCTTCCATGCGGTCCGGACCCCAGCGTGCATATCCGAGAAAATCCTGCACCACCCGTTTGAGGTAGTCCAGATCCGCGAGAATTTCGTCCACCTGGGCCGACAGCTCCGGATCATGGGCCAAGTCCTCGCGCAAGAGCCCCGCCGAAAGCTCCATGCCGGCCAAGGGATTGCGCACCTCATGGGCCACCCCGGCCAACATGAGACGCAACTCCTCCTCGCGTGCATGCAGGTCCCGGCGCATCTTCTCCATGGCCGAGGCCACCAGGGACACTTCCCCCACCCCGGAAACGACCAGGGGTTCTTCGAGATTTCCTTGCCCCATCCTGTCGGCGGCTCGTGCGAGACGCCGCATGGGACCGGCGATGCGCCTGGCGAGCAGGGCTGTGATCACCAGGAGCAACGAGAGCGCAGCCCCACCTGCCAGGGCCATGTTTACGGCCACCGCATGCACTGCAGAAAAATACGTGGCCCCGGCATCCACGGCACTGTAGGCCACGACCCGGCCCTTCGCGTTCCGGATCACGGCAAAGCCGGTCTTGTAGAGTCGGCCGTCTTTCCCTCGGTACAGCAAAGTCGCCCCCGCCCCTTGCCGAGCAACCTTCTGCAACAAGGCCCTCTGGACCTCGATCCCATAGTAGTGTGATCCGATGGCGACCCCAGGCTGTGTGTCCACGATGCTATCGAGTGCCGGAGTGAACAGATACACTCGATCCACCGCAGTGTTGCGGCGCAGCGTTTCCAACCGGCGTAGCAACCCACGGTACGTGCGCGACCCTTCGTCTCCTGGTTCCAGAAACGACAGCTCCTCCGGCAAGACCACCACGGAGGCCGCCCTGGCCACTGCCGCAAGCCGAAGCCCCATTTCCCCATCCGCCGACTCGGTGGTCTGGAAATAGGCCCAGACGCCAAAGATGGCTACCAACACCGCCGAAGGCACAACGAACCCAAGAACCAGACGCCAAAAGATCGGGAGCCCATCGATGGGACTCTTTCTTCGCCTACCGCCCATCCCAGGGCCCCGGCTCCCGTCCCTGCTGGATGCATTCCGCCCATTGCGTCCCACCCACTTCCCCTCGTCAGCACCTCGTGGAGTCTCCCTGGTCACCGAACCGCCCCATCCCCCGCCGCATCGTCTGGCCCTGTTTCGTCTCCGTCACGGGATGTCCGAAACACTTCGATCTTGCGATAGATCGTCCTGGTGGCAATCCCGAGGAGCTGGGCTGCCAACCGCTTGTCCCCCTTTGTGTGCCGCAGCGTCTCGAGGATCACCTTGCGCTCGATCTCCTCCAATGGTGTGCCGATAGCGAAACTGAGCACCCGGCCGGCCTGGTCCGAACTCCTGCGCAGGTCCGGTGGGAGGTCCTCGGGCTGGATTACCTGCGACCTGGTGAGCACCACCGCTCTCTCCACGGCATTTTCCAACTCGCGAACGTTTCCCGGCCAATCGTAGTCGAGCATCCTGTCCATGGCCTCGTCACTGTATCCTCGCACGTCCTTGCGGTTTTTCTCCCGAAAACGCGCGAGGAAATGCTCGGCCAGCATGGGAATATCCTCCCGTCTGCATCGCAGCGGTGGAACTTCGACTGAAATCACGTTCAACCGATAGTAGAGATCTTCCCGGAAACGGCCTTCTTTGACTTCCTGCGATAGGTTCCTGTTCGTTGCAGCCACCACCCGGACATCGATTCGCCTGGTACGCCCTCCCAGGGGTTCTACCTCACCCTCCTGGAGGACCCGGAGCAACTTGACCTGGACCTGCGGAGCCAATTCCCCGATTTCGTCCAGAAAAACGGTCCCGCTGTCCGCCATGGCGAAGCGCCCCTCGCGGGCGGTGACAGCACCGGTGAACGCACCCTTTTCGTATCCAAAGAGTTCCGCCTCGATGATAGACTCCGGAAGCGCAGCGCAGTTCACCGTCACGAAGGGACGGTTGGCACGCTTGCTGGCCATGTGCAGCGCCCTGGCCAAGAGTTCTTTTCCCGTCCCGCTCTCCCCGAGAATCAGAACCGTGGCCTCGGATGGTGCAGCCTGCGCCACGATTTCCAGGGTGCGCCGGAGGGCAGGACTGGTCCCCACGATGGCACCAAATCCCCTGGCAGCCTCCAATTCGGCACGCAGAGCCCGGTTTTCGGCCACCAAACTCTGCTTTTCCAGGGCCTTGGCCACGCTGCGCAGAATCTGCGCCCGTTTGAGGGGCTTGGTCACGAAATCGTAGGCGCCTTCCTTCATTGCGGAAACCGCGTTTTCGACCGTTCCATAGGCGGTCATCACGATCACCTCCACCTCCGGGCTGGTGGCCTTGACCGCCTTGAGCAGGTCGGATCCGCTCATGTGAGGCATCATCAAGTCGGTGACCACGACATTGACGCGCTCCTCTCGGAGCAGCGCCAGCCCTTTCGTCCCGCTGGTGGCAGTCAGGACACGATACCCATCCCTGGAAAACATCCGATCGAGGGAATCGAGAATACTCTGTTCATCGTCGACCACCAAGACCGTCGCTCTTGGCACCTGTTCGTTCTTCATGGAGACTCCCTTGGATGCGAGGTTGGAAAATCCCCGCCTCGGTCCCAGTCACAAAGACACCTGGTCGGGAGTGACCCTCACCCGGCGCTCTTTGGACAGTATCGACCGAGCACCCGTCTTGCAAGGAATTGCGAAGCAGGCCTGATGACAGCGTCTCATTCATCCCGGACGCAAAAATGACTTGTTGACGAAACTTGGTGTCGTCCTCTAGACAAGTAAAATGAAAGAAAGGATACTCTTTTTGAGCACTGCTGGGACCATCGCAGAACCCAGGACCGATTTCCCCAAGAGGTCTCGTGACCTTGGTGGGCTCTATGAATGCACCATAACTCGCTTGTGAGAAACCGGGAGTCGTCATGTCAATCAAAAAAAGATACCGTGGTCCCGCCCAAAGACACCAAAAAACGACGGCCAAGACAAAAAATCGTGCCACTGGACAGAGCCCCCAGAGAAACAATGTCGCAGACCAGCCTGCCGGAATGCGTTTCTGGTCCTTTGTCGTCATCAACATCGTCGCATTGCTTGCATGGTACCCAGCATGCCAAAAAAATGGACGGTCACGGACGAATCAAGACGGGACTGTCGACGATGCCTTCGCAAGAGATGCCACGTCCCACCGAAATGATGGCGGAAGTCGTCTCGACGGCGGCACCGATCGGGATGGCGGATCCGGACTGTTCGCCGACATGCCCAGTGAAAGTGAACGGGCCATGCTCGTGTTCATGAATCGTTGGCGAGCCGAGCCCAACCCTTCACAATGGTGTCCCGACTCACACGAAAGCCCCCTCCCCCAACTCGCTTATGACCAGGACCTGGCCCAGGCTGCGCGGTTCCACTGCGTGCACAGCTATATCAATAACGGCGGCCTGAGTCACAAGTCGTATTGCACTTTGCGCGATGACATCGAGTCCACAGGATGCAATGGCGAGGCGGACTGCTCCTGTCAACCGGGCACTGAATGTTGGCAATGCGGTACTTTGAACGGATGCGGCACATCACCGGCGGAAAGGGACCGCATTTTCGGCTTCACCGGCAGTGGCACGAGGGAAAACGGCGGGGCAGCAGGAGGAGGAGGCTGGGATGCAACGTTCTCCATCGTGTTAACCTGGGCCACTGAATGCGGCCACGGAAACAATGGGGCCCATCGGTCAAACCTTCTCTCTGCGGGGTCGAACGTGGTGGGCCCGGGTGTTGTGCTCGGACCACAACAGGGTGGTCAAGGTGGTCAATGTATGGGATCGTACTACTTCGCGGATTTCGGACACCGAGACGGAGTCGAGACCCCTCGAATGCCTGCTGGAATTTACTGGAGATCCTTGGCAAACGGAGCACCTGCATCTTTCTTCGTTACCTATTACGATGCTTCCGGCCAGGACCCTGATTCTGTTTTCGTGGTACTGGATGGCACCTGCCACGAGATGAACCGGGAACTTGGAGTCCCAGGCAACAGAGGTTATCGATTGGCACAAGATCTCCCGGTCTCGGAGTGCCATGAGTATTACTTCGTGGCAAAAGACACCGAAGGGAACCTATTCTTCACGCCAAAGCAAGGAGCGTATGCGACGGGTGATTGTCCCTCCGACAAGGTCGCCTCCAGGCAATCGGCTCCTTGTGCACAATAGGCGCATCCAATTCCATCCAAGACGAAGAGGCAACGCCTTCCAGTCCAGGGCCTGTATTCGGGGCCGGACGGATCGAACGACATGCACATACCCACGTCCCATGACATTGGCCTTTCCACAGGGCTCACCGACGCACCAAGTCGCAAAAAACCATGACAAAGTCTCCCTCTCCATTGCTTTTTAAAGGTTTTGTGATATTTTTGTAACAAAAGGCTG
>CAZIJS010000157.1:0-1859 GCA_964539505.1 uncultured Myxococcales bacterium | reverse complement strand
TCTCCCTCTCCATTGCTTTTTAAAGGTTTTGTGATATTTTTGTAACAAAAGGCTGTTTTCGGTTTCTCCCTACGTTACTGTTGTTACGATGTGTCGCTCCTGAGATGAACATGACGCTCTTGCCGGCCTGATCAGCAGACCGGGCCATGGATCTGGCGGAGGTGACAGTGGCCGTGAATCGTGAGTATCGCATCGTCAGGGTGGAACTCAAAGATCTCCGGGCATTGATGGCAGGATACCTGCCCATGGTCCGTCCCATCGGAGGCTATTTTTGGCAAACACGACAGGAACTCCACCCAGACGAAGAACTCCTGGTCGAACTCTACGTGCGCTCTCTTGGCAGACTGTTTAGTTTCGACTGCCGAGTCAGCGGATCGTTGCGCAGTGCTGGGTTCGACACGGAATCAGGATACGTCTTGGCATTTAAGCCCACCGAGGAGCAGACAGTGCAGGAAATGTTGAACACCGTGGGCTGGAACCTCATCGGGTCCAACCGACGTCTCCATCCCAGATTTCCCATCACGGTCCCCATTGCCTGGAAACGAGAGGACCGGGAAGACTTGTTTCTCGGACAGACCGCAAACATCTCCATCGGCGGTGCCTTCATACAAACAGACGAACCCACTCTGCCTTCCACCGAAAGCCTGGTGACCATCCATATCCGAGACGATGGTTCCGAGATGCCCCTTTCCATGGTCGCCAGGGTGGCATGGCTTCGCAAAAACCTGAAACGTCCCGGCATGGGCATCCAGTTTCTCTACCAGGACAGTGACATGTGGAGACGTTTCCATCGCATGATGGAACAGCACATCCCGCGAGACATTACAGAGTGATCCCCCCTTCCTCGTCGTGATTCGAAAGTCGACTCAGTCAGCCAGGCCGGTCTTTTCGTTGAAGGCCACGATGAGTTCGTCGATCTCATCGATCTGGTTGTGGATTCGCTTCCAGTAGTCGGGATAGGGGTTCCACTGGGCGTTCAACTCGGCCAGGTCTTTGCCCTGCTGTTCGATCCATGTGTAGTACTTGAGATTGTGGATCCGCTTCCGACCGTAATGGGTCAGTTCCTCGACCCAGTCCACCCCGGCCCCATGGAGACGCCCCTCGAAATCCGCTGCAGCATCGCGTTCCCGGTAGGCGCCATGTTCATCGTGGAGTTCCTGGAGCCTCGTCTTGTAGAGTTCCATGGAATCCGTCAAAACGGTGAGGACCACGTCGTTTTCACCGAGTTCATAATATTTGGCCATCTTGATGGCGCCGAGCAGATTCCCGATGCCTGAAATGCCCAATAGGTCCAGGTTGTCCACCAATTGTGGGTCCACACCCTGCTCCTTGAGGTAAGACCTGCCCACGGGTTCGTTGAAAAGGCGGACCAGGTGCATGGCATCGGCATCATCCAACGCCACGATCATGTCGGTGTTGCGCACGTTGTGGATCCAGGGAACGTGCTTGTCTCCAATCCCCTCGATCCGGTGGCCGCCGAATCCATTGTTGAGCAACGTGGGACACTGGAGTGCCTCACCTACGGCCAACTTGGCATGGGGATGGCGTTCCTTGACGTAGTCCGCACAGCCCAGGGTACCAGCCGAACCGCTGGTGAGTGCGATTCCAGCCAGTCTCTGGTTGTCTCCCAATTCTTCTTCGAGCACCTCCTGCATTGCCGGGCCCGTCACCGCGTAGTGCCAGAGATGGTTTCCGAACTGTTCGAACTGATTGAAAATCACGATGTCGTCACCGCGTGTTTCCTTCAGTTCCCAGCACTTGTCGAAGATCTCCTTGACGTTGCTCTCGCAACCAGGCGTGGCGATCACCTCGCCGGCCACCGTGGCCAGCCAATCGAACCGCTCACGGCTCATCTCCTC
>CAZIJS010000156.1:0-11147 GCA_964539505.1 uncultured Myxococcales bacterium | reverse complement strand
CCCGTCTAAAAAAAAGAAGCTTGTGGGAAAACATCCTGCGGATCGCAGTGGTGCTGAGCGCCTTGTTGCCTTCCACGGTCAGAGAGCCCAGGCGATACACGTTGGGATTCCAGAACCACAGGGGGCTGGTTTTCCAGAGCGGTCGCAACAACAACAAAAGATTGACCACATGGGCCTTGTGCGTCTTTTCGACCACGATTTCCAGGTCTTCCTCGAAGTAGCCGCGTTTGCGAAGATACTCCAAGATGCGGTGCCTTTGCCGGTCGAATGCCTCTTGTCGTTCCTCTTTGGGGGGCAGTCGCGAACCGGCCCTGTAGCGCAGGTGTTTGAGGATGTCGTCTTCGAGGAGCGGCCAGTTGCCCCGGACATAGACGTGACGCACCACGTCCACCGGTTGGAGAAAGACCGAGAGACGGACGTGGCTGCCGTTCCAATGTTCTTCAACCCGGACGTGATACCCCAGCCTCGAAAAATCCGTCTTGAGGACATCCAGGGCTTTGAGCAACGAATCGGGTTCGAAACTCTGCCCTTCGGTGATGCCCAGGACCTGCATGGTTCGCTTGCGGGAATCCAGGAGCCTGTCCGCCTTCAGTTCGACGGCATCTACGGTGACCTTGCCGAGAGGAACATCCATCGCCGGTTCTCGATGCGGAGGTGGATGCAGACCGTCTCGTTCGTCCTGGATAGGGGGGGATGGCACTCGATCCTTGGGCGCAGCTTCCGTCACTGGGAGTTTCTTGGCTGGGGCCTGGTTCGTCGGTTGCGTGGGATGGCTTGTTGTCCTTTGTTGGAGGGGAGCCTGCCTCGCTGCTGCCCCTTGCCTGCGCGAAGATGCGATACTCCCGGTGCTCCCTGTTTCGTTGGCCATACCCCCGGCATCTTGGCCGGCCGCACTGGTGGCGGCGGCAAACAGGCCGAGCAGGAACGAAAAAGCCTGGAGATGACTCTTGGTGAACATACAAGGTCCCATCCTGGGACAGGGTTTTTTGCAGCCTATCTGTTCGGGCAAGTCTACAGACTGGCTGCATTCCGCGCAAGAATCGGTTCCGGTCTCTGCCTGGTTCTTCGAATGGGACGCCCTGTTCGGTCCAGAAATCGGACATCGAAGCCCATCCGGGAAAACGCAATGACGTTTTCCTGGATCGAGAGCCACTCTCGTCGGCCCTGCAGATCGAAGATAGCCCCGGCCACCGGGTCATTGGGCCGATCCTTGAGGTTCGGCGCGTAGGGAACGAGCAGTTGCAGACTGTGGCCTCTTCGCCTCGTCAGCCTGAGTGCGTCTTCCAGAGAACCAGTCACCGACAGTTGTCGAAGATCCGTCACGAGTATCAAGGTCATGGGTGATCTGGTGACGGCAATCTTTGTCAGTGCGGCAGCCAGACCCTTGGTTTTGTTTTCCGGCAGCCCGCCGCTTCGGTAGGGCAGGGTGATGCCTCGGATGCGACAGCAGGTACGAAGCATGGCCATGGTGGGATCTCGTGCCACGGGAACGGATACTTTGGGCATCCGGTCTCTTTGGGGATGTTTCCGGCTCTCCAAACAGGAACGGGCCCATTTGACGAGCAGGGGTTTGAGATAAAAGTTCTCGGTGCCGGCCATTCCCCTTGGATCGTCGGGTGCAGCCCTCGTATCCATGCCCTCCTGGTAGGCAAGGTAGCGCCCGATGGCTTCGACGACTTCCTGGTCCGTGGAATCGGTGAATCCCTCTTCGACCACTGTGTGCAGGTCAGACAGGAGGAGCAGGAGCCTGGAGAGTTGGCGCGGACCTTCGTCTTGCTCGAGTTCGTGGTAGATGTCCATGTCCACGGCCTGGTATGAAAATGGGGCGCCGGCACTGGCGGCAGAGGCCGCCTGGTCCGCCACTGACTGGATGGCGCAGTCGAGCTTGCTCGATCCCACAGGGGCATCGCGCATGGATGGAGACATGTCCAGGATGATGTGGAGTCTCCCCCTGGTGGGATGTTCGAGCTGCCGCACCATGGGTTTTCCACGACGTGCCGTGTGCTTCCAGGCCATGAGTTTGAAAGGATCTCCGGGCCGGTATTCACGCACTTCCCGCAGGTCGCCGCCCGGGCCGACGACTCGGAATCGCCCCTTGGTGTCCTGTTCCATGCCACGAGGCATGAGTCTGCGTCTTCTAACCACGGCCTCCGGGAGTATTCGCAGAGCCTGGGGGGCGGGAAAATAGGCATCCCAGGAAAAGATGCCCGCCGGCCCCTGGAAGGCGACCAATGCTCCATGGACCAACCAACGCCCCACTGCATGGGGATGCAAGACCCCTTGAACCGATGTCGTCTGCTCCGGAGGGAGGGGCAGGGCCACCGGGGAGATGCTCAATCCTGGTCCCGTGACGAATTCGAGTCTGCAGGATCCAAGGGATACCCGGGCCCTGTTTCTCATGGTGACATGGAGACTCAACTTCCGGCCAGGGACGATGGTGCCGTGGGTGCCGTGGGGCAGATCCACCCACCAGACCATGTCCAGGGCCCCGGAATGAACCGTTCGAATCCTGTGGCGCGTCAGGACCCAGGCAGCTCCGAGACCAGCCAGGATCATCGATGCTGCGATGAGCATGGAGAGATGAGACAGGATTGCGCCCCACAGACCCAAAGTCGCGGTGAGGGCCGCCAAGGCCGTTCCAGGGACGGTCAACCTCGATCTCATGGCACGTTTTCAGGCCTGTCCCTGGACCGGGAGGACCGGAACGGTTCGGATGGCTTCATCCACGATCGAGGATGCGTCCAGGGCGTCCAACTCGGCTTCCGGTGTGAGCATGATTCTGTGGGACAGGACCGAGGGACACAAAGACTTGATGTCGTCGGGCAAGACATGGTCCCGTCCGCGCAGGAGCGCCATGGCCCTTGCCGCATGAAGCAGGTGGAGTCCGGCCCTGGGAGAAGCTCCAAGGTACGAGGAACGGTGTTTTCTCGTAAAGTCGAGCAGATCGAGGACATAGCGCCGGACTTCGAGGGAGACATGCACCTCCCGGCACCAGGCCATGGCGGTGAGCACGAAGTCCTGGCCGCCGGCGGGCTGGAGAGGTTCCAGGGGGCTCGTATACAAATCCAAGATCCGTTCTTCGTCGGCTCTGTTGGGGTATCCCAGGAGAAGCTTGAGGAGAAAGCGGTCCAGTTGGGCCTCGGGCAACCGGTACGTTCCCTCGTGTTCGATGGGGTTTTGTGTCGCCAGGACCATGAATGGTCTGGGAAGCGCTTTGGTGATGCCTTCCAGGGTGACCTGGCGTTCCTGCATGGCTTCCAGGAGCGCCGACTGGGTCTTGGCCGGCGCCCTGTTGATTTCGTCTGCAAGCAGGACTTGGGTGAAGACCGGCCCTTCATGCAACACGAAATCGGCTTGGGCGGCCTGCCAGACGTGGGTTCCCGTGATATCCGAGGGCAGGAGGTCGGGGGTGAACTGCACCCGGCGATAGCCACAGCCCACTGCTGCGGCGAATGTCTTGACCAGCGTGGTCTTGGCGATTCCCGGGATTCCCTCGATGAGGACGTGCCCGTCGGACAGCAGGGCAACCATGAGGGCGTCGATGTGTGCCGAGGGCCCCACGTACCGTTTGGCCACCTGCATGCGGACCTGGTTTCCCCATTGGGCTACTTTCCTGACAGCCGTATCATCGAGCGCCATCGGACCACCATTTTTTGCCAAGACGTCTCCAGGACATCGTTGGTGATGACATATGCAACGACCCCAACCCTGGCTGGTTCGTTTGGGGCCACACCTCCTGGTTGTGTCGTTTATATCACGGCTGTCTGGTCAAGCGGGGGATTTTCGATTGACGGTGCGAGAGATTTCGTACAGTCGGCGCCTGAGATCTTCGACGGTTTCTCCCAGGAATGCTGCTTCGTCCGCAACATGTGTGTCCAACGCCAACGAGCGCAGCTCCTGTTGATCCGGCATGTCGCTTTCCAGGACATGGAGTGCCCGGACGAGAAACCCCTGGATGGATTCCAGGGCCTCGGCGGTCTGCCGGAAATCATCGTCTGCCAGGAGAACCTGGTTGTGCAGGGAACTGTCGGCCGAAAAATTTTTCCGATCCGTGGAAGCCCCCTGGCGCAGCCTGTCCGCTGCCCTGCGGCCGTAACGTTTTTTCTGGATGCCGTCGTTCGTGGTCATCGTGTCATTTCCTCCAGTGGCATGCTTCAATCTTTTCTATCATTTGGCCGCGCCCTGATTGTGTCAAAAAAATCGCTTCATTTTTCGACTCCCTGACGTATTATCCCCTTGCATTCGAAAAGACGGGGTAAAATATGTTTCCAGGCCTTCCTGAAATGCTCGTGTTGTTGGTGATCGTGCTCGTGGTTTTCGGAGCCAAGAGGGTTCCCGAGATATTCGAGGCGCTGGGCCGAGGTGTCCGAAGTTTCAAGAAAGCCGCTGCCGGGGACGAGAACATCCAGGTGGAGGCCAAACCCGGGGGCGAGGACAAGCAGATCGCTTCGGGAGCAGGCGCCGGCGACGCATCCAAGGAGAACGGTCCTTCCGAGGTGGTGGTGGAACCCACCGATGCCAAGGACGACGAGAAATCCTCCTGAACGAACCAGGAAAAATCTGGCATGAAAAGGAGGGGGGCTGCTGTGCAGGTTTGTCGCCGGATGTCGTCGGGACTCTAGTGCGTCTCCGGTTCTGTGGTGATGCTCTCGTCGGTCGTTGATTGGGCCAGGAGCTTTTCAGCGGCCTGCGCCAATTCCGGGTGGGGCGCATGCCGCCGGATTTCTTCGATGTCCTGCTTTCGAACCGTGGGCAGGAGTCTGAGTTTGGTGTCCAGAGGGGTGGCGGGATTGAACAGGAGGGCACGTACCACGAGCACCGCTCGGTTCCATCGACTGCTCAGCGCAATCTCACGGAGGATTTGGGGATTGGCCCGGCGCGTGGCTGCCAGCCGCACCACGTCCGCTTCGACGATCCTGGGATTGCGCAGCAGGATTCGAATCACCGTGGGATCCGGATCCTTTGCCAGTCTTTCCAGAAGGGTTCGATTCGGCTTTCTGGCCAGTGCTTTGCGTTCGCCCAGAGTCAGGCTCCGCCCCTCTGGTTCCAGTGGTCGCATGGGCGCGCTGGCGTCTCCAGCCGGGCGGATGAGGGCTTGGGCCACGTCTCTGCGATTCGACTCTACCAGACAGCGATAGAGTTCGGCGGACTGTTCGTAGTCCAGGCGCTGCTGTTCTACGAGAAGAGCGAATGCAGCCCAGGCATCTTTGTGTAGGGGGTTGCGGCTCGATTCGTCGTGGAGTCGGCAAAGCAGGTCCGCAGCGACAGGCGGCGGGGATTTGGCCAGCCACTCACCGAGGGCTGCTGCCCGCATGTCTGCTTCGGGAAGTCTGCGCAGATGGGTGACAAGGCGATCCAACTCGGTTTGGGCTCTCGTCGTATCAGGTATCTGCTGTGGTTCAGTCTCTGCTGGAATTCTGTCGCGATCCTCGGATGGGGTCATTTCACCGGTGCGGCGATGGTCTTGTCCCGGTCCACGTGCAGTTCTACGCGCAGTCCTCTGGATGTCTTGTGACCAGTGGAATCGAAAAAGAGTATCTGGCAGGGCAGCGATCCCTTGGGCGGGACTCTTTGGGTTTCGTCTGATGCCAGAACAAACTTGCGGAGCCGATTGTAGTATCCTTGCCTGCCCCTTGCCTTGATCACACTCACGATCACAGATGAAGAGAGCCTCGCTCCGCATGGAGCGACGCCTTCGTCGATTTTGGAGCCGCCTGATGTCAGAATTCCCGAAATGTAGGGGTTTTCGTATCGATAGTCCGATGTGGTGTTTCGTAGGACCACGTTCACGACCACCAGGGAGGGGCTGTTGTGCCTGGGAAGCACCTGGATGGAACGCTGTTCCACGGTGAGGCCTTGCCAGATTTTCGAATCGGCGGCGCTGGGGACGGCTTTTGCCTGCGGACTGTCCTTGTCTTTCCCGCGCAACACCAAGAAAAGAACCATCGCTCCGACGAGCGCGACAGCCACCAGGCCGATGAGGAGGCCGCGCCCATGCGATGTGGGCTTGCCAAGAGCAACATCGTCGTCAATGGAATCACTGTAAGACGGCGTGAAGACGCCTGCTTTGGCATGATCAGCGCCTGGTGCGCCAGGCCCTTGTATGCTTGGAGTCGCTGCAGTGCTGGCCTGTGATGCTGCCTGGGCCGTGGCGGCGAGGCGTTGTTGAGCTGCCAGATAAGCCTGCTGTGCCGCCTGGAGCTGTGCCATGGCCCGCTGGAGTTCCGCCTGGGCTGCAGTGAGCTGCTGTTGAGCCTGGGCCACGTTCTGCGCATTCATGAGCTGGTCCACGGCTCGCTGTGCCGCCTGAGCTCGTTTTTGCGCCGTTTCCAGGGCCTGCCGGCTCTCCAACGGGGCAGCCTGCGATGGAGTCGGTTGTTTGGTGGCGCCCCTCTGGACGCCGGGTGCTGTCGCAACTGGGCCCAAGCCTGCTTTGGAAGTATCTTTTCCTGTGGTTTGGGCGTCAGACGCCTCTCCATCCAACAACGGGTCATCGACGATGATACTCGGCCACTGGCCGGCGGCCTCGGCTTCCACCTTGGGAGAAAGTTTCCCCTTGACCTCTGTCTCTCCGGCGGTTTCAGCGAGTTGGGCCAGGTCATCGGCATCCACGATTTCTGCATCGGGAATCTTGGCCAACTCTTCCGGGCTCAGTGCGTGGGCTTCTGGTTCGATTTCTTCGAACTCGAGTTCCGCCACGGCATCTGGTGCTTGAGCCTGGGCCTCTTCCAGGACTTTTCGGGCCAACGCCGGATCGATATCCACCTCTGTGGCGGATGCGTCGTCCTCTTCCAGCGAGATGTCATCCTCTGCGGAGTCGTCAACTCCCCCCGAGATGGGAGCTCCAGTGACTTCAGCACCTCCTGTCCCTCCACCCCGGTGGGCATCGATGTCTCCCGTCGCATCTACTGCCGGCGTGGAGGACATGGGCAGCGTTGCCTGGCCTGCGGCAGCTTGTTCGGGGGTGGCGTCAGGGGGAATCTTGGTCTCGATCGTGTCGAGACGTGCGGCCTTGTCCAACGTCCCTTCGCCTTCGTGACCTTCCTGCCGCGCTTCGTCCGCCACGGCCTTGGCCAGGGCTGGATCGATGGCGGGATCCGTGTCCGTTCTGGGAGTTTCGGATGCGACGGAAGCCCCCGGGGCCTTGATCACGAACGTGAACTTGCATTTGGGACACTGGATCTTCGTGCCGGGGCCGGTCACCTTTTCATCCGGGACATTGAACCGGGCTTGGCATAGGGGACAGGGGAGAATCATGCGCGTCACGCCTCGTTTCGTCAGACCGTGTCTCGCATCGCATCCACATGGATTCGACGAGGTTCGATTATCGTGACCAGTGCCTTTGGAGTCAAGGGTTTCGAGACATTTGTGGACTTTTCACATTGGAAGAGAAATGCTCCATGAGGGCTTTGACGGGGAAAACGCCCCACCAGGAATTGGCCGGCGTGGCAGTGCTTATCAGCCAGCGGAGACCGGGGCCAGCTTGGCGCTGAAGTGGCGCAAGAAGGGAGGCTCCTCTACGATTTTGAGTCCCTGGATGTCCTGTCGCTGCTCGTAGACATATCGGGCGACTTCTACCACGTAGTCGATATGACTCTGGGTGTAGACCCTCCTCGGGATGGCCAGCCTCACCAGTTCCATGGCCGCTGGCTGAAAATCATCACCCTGGCCCCTGCCGAACATGAGTGACCCGATTTCCACCCCACGGATGCCACCTTCCAGGTAGAGCTGGCAGGTCAGGGCCTGGGCAGGAAACTGGTGTGGGGGAATATGGGGAAGGAGCGCCTTTGCGTCGATGTAGACGGCATGTCCGCCAACCGGCCGGACCAGGGGAATCCCAATTTTGGTGAGCGCCTCTCCGAGGTATCCGGTGGAGACGATTCGATATTCGAGATAGTCCTCGTCGAGCACCTCCCTGAGCCCTTGGGCCAAGGCGGCCAGATCTCGTCCGGCAAGACCGCCGTATGTCGGGTATCCTTCCGTGAGGATTTCCATGTTTTTGATCTGTATTGCCCAGTCATCCTGGTTCAGAGCGACAAACCCGCCCATGTTCACCAATCCGTCCTTCTTTGCCGACATGGTGCAGCCGTCTGCGTATGAGAACATCTCCCTGGCGATATCGAGCACACTTCGATCGGAGTATCCCTCTTCGCGCTGTTTGATGAAGTAGGCGTTTTCCGCGAAACGGCAGGCGTCCAGGAAAAGGGGTATCTCGTATTGTTCACAGACACGGTGGACCGCCCTGATATTTTCCATGGACACGGGTTGTCCACCTCCCGAGTTGTTCGTCACCGTGATCATGCAAAGGGGAACATTCTCAGGACCCCGTCTCCGGATGAGTCGGTCCAACGCTTCCACGTCCATGTTCCCTTTAAAGGGATGCTCGGCAGCAGGGTCCCTCCCTTCGGGGATGACCAGGTCCACGGCTTCGGTTCCTCTGAATTCGATGTTTGCCCTGGTGGTGTCGAAGTGCGTGTTGTTCGGAATGACCTTGCCTGGACCACCCACCACGCCAAAGAGAATCCGTTCCGCCGCGCGACCCTGGTGCGTCGGGAAAATATGTCGAAATCCCGTAATCTTACGGACTTGTTCTTCGAATTCGTAGAAGGAACGGCAGCCGGCATAGGATTCGTCGCCCTCCATAATTTTGCCCCATTGGGCTGCGGACATGGCTCCTGTGCCGCTGTCGGTGAGCAGGTCGATGAGGATGTCTTCGGCCCGAACGAAAAAGACGTTGTAGTGGGCCTTTTCGAGAATATCGAGTCTCTCGTCCCTGGTGGTCATTTTGATGGGTTCTACCATCTTGATTTTGAAAGGTTCGATGATGGTGGCAAATCTGGGGTCTTTCATGGTTCCGCTCCTGGCTGATTCGGCTGCTCCCTGGTTTTCGGCATCAACCTGGTTGTCAGTCTTGTTATCTTGTAGCCACGTCGGCGCGATGTTGAGGGAGAATACAGCGTGACATGGCCCTCTGTGTCAAGGGAGACAGCCGTTCCCATGGAGGGGCGCAAGGCGCTTGGTTCGTGGGACGCCGAGGTGACAAATACAACGTCTCGTAGATTTGTTGAGACAAAAATGCTTTTGTCATAAGCAAGATAGAACATAGAAGTAGAAAACATCTCATAAACTGTGGCTGGTTTTTTCCTCCAGGTCCCCCGTTCTCTCTACTGCCCACAAATTCATCTGTCGTTGGAAAAAATATGCAATTTTTGTTAAAATAGGACTGTGCCGACTCTGCCGACAAAGCGGCATCCAGATTTGATGGTTGGAGAGATTGTCCATGGCGTTTCGTAGTCAGATTGTGATTCGTTATTCCTCATTGCTCGCTGTTGCTGCGCTTTCACTGATTATCCCAGAGACAGGCTGCCGTCGGACTGGTGCCTGGTCTCCTGGCCGGCGGGCAGCGGGGCCGTCCGCCTCGTCTGGGGCCGGCACCAGGCACCCCATGACCCGGGCCTGGAACCCAGCCACCCTTGGGTTCGAAAGCCCGGGGCGCCCAAAGAAAAGAAACGTGATCAGGGGGCGGGCATCAGGACGACGAGTCGGCTTTGCCGCAAGCTCTGCCCGACGGCGGACGCATCGGATCCATGGTGTTTCGGCCATGGAACTCGCCCGATGGCCTCTGCCGGTCGGCAGGGACGATGGATTCGCCTCGCGGAGCCGGATTGGAAGACCAGGGGGGATGTGGCGGCTCCGGAGAGGGAGCTGTGATCGGCCTGGCGGACCTTTCGGACGATGGGCTGGCAGGCTGCCAGGCAGCTTACCAGGCAGCTTACCAGGCATGTCATCGAGACAATGGCCTCGCATTGCTTCGATGGTTGGGGCCGGACGGCCATCTGGCGCCATGGCAGGTATCCGAAGACGCCATGAAGTCTGCGACAGGGTTTCCGGAAGACTGCAACGCAGGCCAGGAACGCCTCGGCCCCTCCCGGCCCATCACCCAGGGGCCCGGCGTCCCATCCGGTTCGTGGTGATCTCCGACACCCATGATTTTCGACGCTGCCGGGCCAGGCAGGGACGGTTCCTCGCCAAGGCCCTGCCGTTGATCCGGCGCATCCGGCCCGACTTCGTGGTGGGCCTGGGGGACCTGGTGGCAGGGGGTGGAGACTGCGTGAACGCTCCCGGCCCCGTCCAGCCTCTCTCCGAGCAACTCGAGGCCTTCCGGAAGGTCCTGTTGGAGCGGCTCGACGTCCCGTTCGTCCTCGTGGAAGGGAATCACGGCCTCCAGAAATGGGGTAGTGCGGATCCCAAGGTTCCGCGCAAAGTCTGGGAAGCGTTCTGGATGCAGTCCGCTCGTTTTCTGCTCCCCCAGACCCGCTTTACCAAGAAGTACCGTCGCAGCTACCGGTTTCGCTACCGTGGACAGTGGTTCTCGGTGCTGGGGTACTACGGAACGTTCGGTCTCGATCCCAGAGAATTGGCCTGGGCCAAGGCAAACATTCATCCAGGGGATATCGTGTTTCGTCACATCAACCTGTTTGGAATTTCCTGCAGCGATCCCACCGACTGTGGGTTTGCCATTCGGAGCACGAAGATACCCGACTACGACCAACTTTTCCACCTCATGCGCAAGCGAAAGATCCGGGCCCTGTTGTCGGGACACACCCATGCCTTCTACGATGGCCTCTGTGGCGGGATTCGGTTCATCAATACGGGCTCACTGGGCCAGCGCTCCATGGAGTACGTCAAGGGCTGGGACGAGTCTCCGTTCCGTGGCAGTCAGTCCTTCGTGTTGGTCGAGGTTCCCAGGAAAGGCCCGGTCCGGACGCGGTTTTTCGTCTTCGATCCTGAGTGCGATTGCTTCTCTCCCTTCGACCCCGCACAATTCCCGGCAAGAGTACAGGCCAAAAAGGTGCTTCACTGGAAGTATGTCGAAGGCGTCGAGGCCCTTTGCATCACCCAGCGGAGGGAATCACCGAAAATTCCGGCTCTGGGGCGGTGAGGCAAGCTGGAGCTTTGGGTTCCAGACGGAACGGATCACCAGGGTCACGGCACCCTGTTCGTTTTGGATCGTCCCCTCTACGGCCAGCAGGGGCAGGCTGCGTACCAGGGCACCGAAGCGTTCGTAGACGTCGGGGAACACGACTGCGTTGATGAGGCCCGTTTCGTCTTCCATGGTGAGAAAGACCAGGCCCTTGGCAGTGGAG
>CAZIJS010000155.1:0-11295 GCA_964539505.1 uncultured Myxococcales bacterium | reverse complement strand
ACCGAAACTCCACACAGCCGACCCACCCTCTCGACATCGACTCTCGACAAGACATATCATAGGTTTGCACAGACCGGATGTAAGTTCAATGCTCCCGATGCCCATCGTCCCATCCTCGCGCTATTGGATGGAACTCTCCCCAGCCGAACACATGGGCATACTTGCTCCAGACTCCGTCACAATGGGCCCTGGCATCACAGGTTTCGCAGGGAGGCCCATGGACCTGTCCCCTATTTGCCGTCAACTGGACGAAGGCACCATCCTTCCAATGCCAGATCACTTCCCTGCGGCCAGCGCGTGGACCATGGCCGAGCACACAGGCGGGAACGCCCGTCACCACGAGTTCGCGACAACAGTCCTTCGGGACCAGGGCCAACACAGCAGCCACTTCCGACATCCTGGGCGCCAGCCGACGAAAGGCTTCCGCCGCCTTTCCCGCTGGTTCCACGTAGTTGAGGTTGACCACCTGCACCCCGCGACGAGACAAAAAAAGCAGGGTCTGGTCGAGGTCACCAACGTTGAGTTTCGTGACCACGGTGGAACTCTTCAGCGTCACCCGATCCGCACCCAAGGATGCCACGAGGTCGAGCCCATACAGAGTCTGCAGAAAAGCCCTGCGTCCCACCAGTCGGTTGTGCACCTCCGGTCTGTGGGAATGAATCGACACAGTGACCTCAGTGAGACCGGCGTCCACGAGCCTTCGAGCCAGGTCGTCTCTTCCCAGGAGCCGCCCATTGGTCACCAGGCCTATCTCACGGTATCCCAGGGCCCTGGCCTTCGCCACCATGGACAAAAGATGACGATGCAGCGTGGGCTCGCCACAGGTAAAGAGCACCGCATCCCGTCTGAAAAATCGTTCCAAAATCTCGATGGGATCCCCAAAACGGGCCCTGCGCCGCACGAACGGATCCTCGAGACAAAAGACACAGTCGTTGTTGCAAGCACGCGAGACCATGACATGGAGCCGTTCGGCCCTGACATCCACACCCACCATCTTGTCAGTCATGCGCCTCACCAAGCCCTTTTAGCAGGGAACGGATCGATCCCGCCAGCTCCCTTGATATCGGCCGGATGTCCTGGTCTCCGTGCAACTCGAGAAAGCGGACCCAGACACCTTCACAAACATCCCGAAGCCCGCAGGCCGCACAACGATGCGTCTTGGCCTTGAGCCTGCCTGTCCTCCTCGTCTTCCAATCGAACTGATCCCTCCCTTCCACGCGATGCACCACCACCGAGGTTTCCAGGTCCCGCCATTCACCCACCACTGTTCGCAGCAGGTCCTCCACCGACAGAATCTCTTGTGGATAGCCGCACAACGGCACATCGGAAAACGAAACATCTACCAGGCCATGACCCAAAACCCAACGAACGGTCCTGGCAATACTCCTGGAAACCACCGACAGCCTGGGAATCCAGGAAGCATCTCCAACCACGAGGTGCTCGGGCCTGATAAGGTTGAATCGAATCTCCGTGACACCACGCTCTGCGAAAAACGCCGCGAGTTCGGGCAAGTCTCCCACGTTTCTGGCATGCAGCACCGTGTTGAGTGCAAACCCGTGGCGTAAATGATTGTGGGATTCGACAATGTTGTCAATGGCACAAATCTTTTGAAAAAACGCGCCAGGCCGCTGGCAGAGCTGGTCTTCCAGGTGTGACCGATGGCTGTGAATGGACAGGGTGATCCGCGTGACGCCTGCATCGAGGAGCGCATCGAGCAGACCTTTATCGCGAAGTCTGCGCCCATTGGTACAAAGGGCAATACGATCGAAACCAGCAGTCTTGGCCGTTCGGACAATCTCCACCAGGTCCTTGCGCAGCGTGGGCTCGCCTCCTAAAAATCCCAGAGCATCGAACCCTTCAGCCGCGGCCCGCTGGATCTCTTCGACGATGACATGGAAAGGAACCCAGCGTCTCTCCGCTCTTGGGACAACACCGTTCGAACAGAAGACACAGTCGTTGTTGCATGCCTTGCCGATGTTGATTTCGCGTTGTCTCACCGCAACCTCATCCATCCAGGATATCATGCCCGGATATGGACTCTGGAGTGGCCGACAGAACCTCTCTGAGTGATTCCTCCAGCCCGACGAGCCTGTCTGGACCCACCAGGCCCGGTGGGTCTTCGGCAGCCAGACGGCCATCCAGGCCCTTGCAGAGAACCGAAAGGGCACATGCCCTGCAAGATGGGGGCTTGCCAAGTACGCTGCCCAGAGTTCGATGGAACCAGACAGGCCCTTTCCTGGTCCATTGAATCTGGCCGAACCGATCGGGCGAGAGAGCCTGGGCCGCCTTGTCACCCAGGAGACATGGCGGTACATTGAGCACAGATGTCGTCACCTCCCGAGAATTCGTCCCAGGAGCCGAATTCACCGCATCGACAGCCTCCCTGGCTGCAGCAGCGACTGCATGCCAATCCTCCGGCTGTCGAAAGGAATTCCCGGGCATCCGAGCCCCTCCCATCGGCACGACACATTGCAGCGAGAGTGCCGCCAGGGAAAATCTTTCCGCGAAAAAGGAGACTGTCTCCGGCAGATAGGCCAGGTTTTCGGGAAAGACGGTCACATTGAGAAAAGCCGATTGTCCCAGCGCCGCAAGATTGTCCAGCCCCGCCAAGGTCTGGGCGAGACTTCCCGGCACCCTGGTGATCGCATCTGCAATCCGGGCATCACTGCCCGCAACGGAGACTACGAATCGATCCACACCGGCCTGCAGGAGTCTTTTCGCATAATGCCGATATGCCAAACGACGCCCATTGGTCACAATGCCAAGATCCTCGATGCCCCGGTCCCGAGCGAACTCCATCAATGCCGGCAGGCCGTCGAAAAGCGTTGGCTCTCCACCAGACAGATCGAGTCGACGTATCCCTCTCCCCTCGGCCCAGGCCAGTGCCGATCGCATCTCCTCGATATCGGGCTCCTTCCGCCGGGATCCCTCCAAGGCACAGAAACGGCAGGCCTGATTGCACCGATACGTGACATCCAGCATCAACAGAGGATCCTCGGCCGCCCTGAGTCTGGCCCTGAAGGCCTCCACCGCCAGATGAAGACTGCCCGCATCCAACCCCGGCCAGGACAGCAACGGCCCATCCTGAAACCAGGGGGCCAGATCCACCATGGTCCGCATCCCGGAGAGGTCGATATGCGCCTCCGCTTCCCGCGCCAAGACGGTTCCCGGCATGGGCACGGCAAACTGCAGCCTGGGCTTGGCCCGGTATTCTTCGAAAAGACGAAGAGCCTCCTGCAGAGTGCGGTTCACATTGACCATCTCCTCGACCGGCAAGCCAACGAGGTAATGTATTTGCAGGTCCAACCCCAGGGAAGCCGCATCCGCGGCCACCTGCGCAGGGATCCTCGGATCGAGCTTCTTTCCGATCCAGTCCATCACCACCGGATCCGCAGTCTCGGCGGACACTTTGATGCCGAAAGCTCCACAACGGGCCATGCGAGCCAAGGTGTCAGCGCGGAGACGATCCGCTCGAAGCCCATTGGGCAAAGTCCACAAAAACAGGCGTCCTCCTCCCGCTTCGGCGAGCCGGTCGCAGACCTCGCCAAAGCGTTTTTCGTCCAGGTTGGCTGCATCGTCGAGAAAAAACAAATGCGTGGGTCCGAAGGCCAGGACGTCGGACAGGAGATTTGCCATTCCCTCGGGAGAGTATGCCTGAAACCGCTTGATCAAGCCCGCGCAAAAAGCACACCCATAGGGACATCCCCGAGAAGTGGCCAGGGGCAAGATGCGGCCTTGACCGTGAAACTCGGGCAGGAGATCGAGCCGGACTGCTTCGGCTTGCATCTCGAAAAAACGCTCCATGTCCAGGAGACCGAAAGCCGGAGACCCCAATTCGTCGAGTCGGGAAGGTGGTCTCCCCCAAGGGCCTGCGGGAGCCTGGATGGAAGAACCTTCCAGCATGTCTCCATGGTGGATCCGTCCCCTATCGACCGCAAGTTTCAAATCTTCTGCCGGTCCCCACAGCCCGGCCACCGTCCACCAATCATCCCCGGCCGCCAGATGGACCAGCCCTGACTCAGATTGACCCCGCAGATAGAAATCCACATCCGGCAACCCGGCAAGCAGCCCTCTCGGATCCTGGGGAAGGTAGTCGGAACCACCCACGTGACAATCAGCAATCACGAGAGTCATCAAAGGAAAGGCCCGACGGAGACTGCCCGCAATCCTCGCAATCGCCATCCCCCAAGCACCCATGGGATCCCGAAATACGTCCAGGGGAAAAACCACCATATCGAGACCTTGGGCCCATTCCAAGACCTCATCCGGCAAGGGCATCCTGCCCACGAGACGGCGTCCTTCTGCTTCCACCAAGAGCCGGCCCGGAGAACTCCGGGTGAGCGCATCCCAAAACCGCACCACATGGCCTTCCCGAATCAATGCCGCGGCACACCAAAGAGGTCCCAAAATGGAAAACGTCGGATAGTTGACGAACTGCGGACCCAGTTCTGCTGGGAGATGCAAAAAGCCCACCTCGCGCGTCACCTTGCCGGCTCTGGGCCCCGCAGTCATGGTCGATGGGCAGTCGGGCACTGATTCGCCCAACGAACTTGGTCAAAAACCCGGCGGAAAAACCGGGAAGGACGGAAGACGCAACCCTGTCACCGGAACCCATGCCTGGATGAGGGCACCGGACTTGCCGTGTCCTCCGATGATGACATAGACGAGAAGTCCAATGGCGATGACCAGCAAAATGACCACAAGTCCCAAGAAGAGACTCGTCTTAGAGGATGCGGGCGGCGCAGTCTGCTCCTGGTGCTGCTTTTGGAGCCTGGCCACGAGTTCCGGGTTGGATTGCTCCAGGTTCGACAGCGACGGAAGGGACGGAAGCGACGGCACCGATGGCAACGATGGGAGGGACACGCTCGATGAAACCGACGACGACCGGCTCCCAGAACCCACATGAGAAAAGGACCCGGACGTGCGACTCCTCACCTTCCGCCCTTCCGAGTCCTTGGGGCCCTCATCGTCTTCCATGGAGGAGACCACCTCGGCGATCTGGGGATCGACATGTTCGTGTCGTGCCGTAGTCACGAATGCAAAATAAGACTCCTCCATGTCATCGAAGTCCATCACCCCGTCACACTCGTCGCAACGACAGACCGGGGCCTTGGGGCTGTCCATGGCCTTCATTTCGTCCATCTCGATGAGCAAGACCTTCTCCAGGTCGCAAGAAGGACAAAAATAAGGCGCATAGAAACTCTTGACCACCCCGTTTCCGGTAAAGTTGTTGACGAGATTGATCTGGGCGACGATGGCCGGGCTGCACTCGACAAAGACGACTTTCGCCCCCTTCTTTTCGAGTTTCGCCAACCAATTCACCCAATCACGAACTCCACAAGAATTGATCCGTTCGATGTCCGCGAGATTGATGACCACCGTGCCGGCACCGAGTTGATCGAGCAGATCGAACAACTCGTTGTCCTCATCGATGACGCCAGCCAACTTGAGGTAAGTCACATCTCCGCGTTGTTGGATCGCGGCTTGAAATTTTTGATTCATGGGTCCTCACGACGCTGCCGGACCGGCACTCGTTTCAAACGCAGCCCTGTTCGTGAACGCTATATTAGCGACATTGATCATCGTTGTCCAGATCATGGAAAACCTTGCTTGGGCATCTTTTCCCCCGACAGAAAAGACAACAACCTTATGCCAATTTTTTCGTCAACGAGCCAAATCCACGACAGACTTCCGGCTCGGCGCACCCTCATCCCTGCGCCGGACTGAGAAGACCGGAGACGAGGGCATCGTGTTCTTCGCCGACGTAGGCCGGCACCAACTTCCAGGCCCCTTCCACACCATACAAGAGCGCCAGGGTCTGACCTGACTCCAAGACCAGTTCTTCTTGTTGAAGCACCGCAAGAGTGCGCAGAGCCCCAAGCACGTCGTCTATGAACGCCAGGGCGATACGGTCGGTCAACAAATCCACCGCCTTCATCCAGTCCCTGGGATTGTCCTCCAGCATCACCTCACCGGCAGCCTGTGCAATCCGCTCGGTGGCCTTGAGTTCCTTCCGGGGAAGCGTGGCGAGAAACTCACTGACAATGGGCTGTCTGCTCTCTTCTGGAGCAGCAATGGCCCACATCAATGAGGCGAGATCGTTTCGTTCTTTGGGACCCAATCTCGCCAGGAGTTCATAGCCCGTGGTCTGATACACCAGTGCCTTCGCCAGGACGAATCGCAGCGCACCTCCTCCATCGGCGAACAATCTCCGATCCAATACCACCTGGATCCTGTCATCAACGCTCCGGACCACGAACCCGCCGGGAACCGAGTCTGCAGCAAACAGGTCCACTCGGTCACTCACCCCGAAAGCACCGGCCACCCAGGCAGCCTCTCGCCGATGGAGCGGGTCCGGCCATTGTGTGACAGGCTGGTGATTCGTCCCCATGTCCCGAGTACGCATGAGTGCGCCATATCTGCCACGGATGGCGACGAACAGCTTATCGAAGGGACAATCCACCACTTCTCGCAAGGACGCAACCACATCCTGCGGCAATCTGGCGTCTGGACTCTCATCCGGTCCAACCACCGGCACCGAATCGATACCCTCGGGAGGATCGCCATCCGCCCTGCCCAACAGCTCCAGGACACGCCATGCACGGCGACAACGAACCGTCTGACCGGCTCTCTGCCAAACCTGCACCAGCAGGTGCGTTGCCAGGACATTCGCAGGGTCTGCTGCGATCACAGCTCTGAGTTCCTCGGCAGCCTTGTCCAGACCTCCTTCCATCCGGGCATAGAGCCTGGCCAATGCGATTCGGTCGTCGTTGACAGCGAGACCCGTGGCCACGATGGAGCGCAGTCCCGCAACGGCAGACTCGATCCGGCCATACTCGGTATGGAGCGCAGCCAAGGCTCTGCGCAAGTCGAGAGCCGCCGCATCTCCGCCGGCCTCGGATGCCGCCTTGGCAGCCATGGAAAGAGTGGATTCGGCCTGGGACATATCGCCCTTCCGGGCGTAACGCATGGCCAGGGCCTTGAACGGAGGCGCATAAATTGGACTCAGTTCCGCAGCCCGCCGATAGCTCAAACCCGCCTTGCGCTCGTCTCCCATGGTCTCCTGGATGCGTCCCAAATAATAGTAGTACTCGCCGAGTTCTTCCGGAGGTGCCGTGTCCTTCGGATCGGCGGCGATATCGATAAGCTCCTGACAACGTTTGAGTGCCTCGACCAATCGACCCTGTACCACCAGCTCTTGTGTCAAAAAATAGAGGGCCCGTCTATGCCGGGCGTTGAGTCGCAATGCCCGCAAACAGAGGCGTTCCGCCGCTTTGGTGTCCATGGCACCTTCGGACATGATCCGGGCCGCATCTGTCAATGCTTCCACCCGAACGTCGGCCCCCACTCCGGAATGATGCACGAGTTCTTCGAGGAGTGAAACTGCGTCACGCCAGCGCCTGAGGCGTCTGAACAAGGACACCAGCGGCTGCACCACGACGAAACTGTTGGGCGACAGTTCTACGGCCCTTCGATAGAGTTCCTCGGCCTGCGTCACATCGTACTGGCGCTCGAGCAAGCCGCCTCTGGCCACGAGCAAGCGAGCCTGTGCCTCCGGCCGAATCTTGCGGCCATAGCGTTTCTCCAATTCCTTGAAGACATCATTCCAGTCCAACAACGAGGGTTCCCTGCGAGACATCTGCACGAGGGCATCGAGGGCTTCCAGATTGTCGGGGTGCACATCGATGGCATCCTGGTAATGATCGGCCGCTTCCTCGGAATTGCCGCCGATTTCTGCCACGAAACCACGCTTGCGCAAAAACTCACTGCGCTCGGGTGGATCCCCTTCACGCGCCCCCCTGGGGCCTATTTTGGCAGCCAACTCGAGACAGCGATCCCAATCTTGTTCCTCGAATGCCATGTCGAAAAGAGCACGCAACGCCGGCACGGAATCCGGATCCAACTTCAAAGCGGACTCGAAATGTTCCCTGGCCTTCTCCCGGTCATCGAGATGGTCCATATAGAGACGACCAATTCTCGCGAAGACGCCTGCCCGTTCCCTGTTGTCCCGCCAGATCCTCACCTCGAGCTGCAGGGTTTCCAGAACACGATTCCATTCTTCACGACCAAGATAGAGATCGCGCAGACCATGCACAGCAGGCAAACATGCAGGAGACGTCTTGATGGCGGCCTTGTAATATCGAATGGCATCGTCCTGCCGACCGAACTTGGCCTCCATCACGGATCCGCACTTAAAATAGAGAAGTGACTTGGTGTTGACATCCTTGGTGTGTCGGATCTGTTTTCTGGCGACGTCCACGAATTCGGCCCAATTTTCCGTCGCTTCATATATCCGGGCCAGGGCTTCCAAGGCCGCCACCTTCGTGGGGTCGAGAGCAGCAGCCTTCCGGTATGCATCCACCGCCTTCTCTGCGTCCGCAAGGCCCTCCTCGTAGATTTGTCCCAGCCGAAGCAACAACTCCACCTTGATGGGCGTGTCCTGTGCCTTTTCCAATCGGAGGACCAAAATCTTTGCAAGGTCTTCCCAGCGTCTCGCCCGCTGGTAGCTCCTCTCAAGTGCGTCGAGCGCCTCTTCATCGGCAGGCTTGATCTCTAGCAATCGAAAATAATATTCTGAAGCCCGTTCCTTGTCCTCGAGCTTTGCACCAGCCACCCTCGCAGCACGGCGCAGCGTCTCCTCCCGTGCCTCGTCGTCCGCCAGCAATTCCAGACGCCGCTCGTATGCATCGAGTAGCCCGTCCCAATCGCCTTCCTTGGAGAAAATAGACTCCAGGAACCGGACCGTCTTGTCGTCCTCCGGCTCCAGAGCCAGCACTTTCAAATAGGATGCCGCCGCCTCGCCGGGTTGAGAGAGATACTTGACCTGGAGTTGACCACGGCGCCGGTACAGATCGGCCAGGCGGTAGGCCGGCTCCCCTCCCTCCTCCACCAGGGCAATGGCCTTGTCATAGAGAGTCAATGCTTCCTTCCAACGTCCCAGCCGATAGCAGAGTCGCTCGACCGCAGTGAACGCGCGCCGGTCGGCCGGCTTGTCGTCAAATGCCTTGACATAGAGTCGAGCGGCCTTCTCCTCGGCACCCATCTCTTCGAGGACTTGACCGGCCTTGAGAAGGGCTTCCACTCGGTCGTCGAGAGACGGAGCATGCTCAGCGACCACATCCAGGACCTTGAGCAAGTCTGCCTTTCTGTCCAACTCCTCGTAGAGTAAAATAAGCCGTTCCTGGATTCCGCGGTCCGAAGGATCGTCCTTGAGGGCCAGTTCGAACGCCGCTGCGGCATCCTCGACCCGTCCCAATTCATCCGCCAAAATGGATCCCATTTTCTTGTACACGAGCACCCGGCGATCCTTGACGGCGGAAACCAACTCCAACTCTTGTTGCAAGGCTTCGATGAGTTCCTCGAAACGCCCAAAGCCTTCGAGTGCCCGTTGGTATACCCGCACGACCTCGATGTCGCTGGGCATGGCCTCGAACGCCCTTCGAAACCAGGAAACAGCCTCTTCCTCGTCGTCGAAGCGATCCTCCAAAAGAGCCCCCAGACGCATGGCCAAAGTGGCTTTCTGTTGGGAATCCACTGTATTGTGTATGAGACGTTCGATGGTTCTCCTGAGATCGTCCCACCGTCCCAGTCGTTCCAGTGCCTCGATGAGAATCTGCGACCTTTTCCCGGTTACCGGAACTCTGTCGAGAACATCCACCAACTCGGCCCACCAGCCATGCCGCCGACATAGCCGTTCCAACCCGACAAGCGCCCGATCGTTGTCCGGCTCCTCGACGAGAACCGCCCGATAGTGCTCCAAGGCCTTGCGGGGATCCAGACCTGCCTTGAGTATCACATCGGCAGCCTCCATCCGAATCTTGCCCCGATCCTCGGCGCCGTTTTCCAATCTCATCTGAAGGGTCTCGAGGAGTTCCAGCCACCGTTCCTGCTTGCGATAGATTTGGCTGAGACGTTCGAGAACCTCCGGCTGCGACTCGTCGATATCCAGGGACCGTGCGAACGCCTCCTCCGCTGCGGCGAAATCCCCGGATTCCTGGAAACTGTAGCCGATTTCCGCCCAGAGGACCGCGGCACGGAAACTGCCCCCGAGCAACTCTGCAGCCCTCCGTCGCAAGTCCAGGCCCCTGGCCTTGTCGCCCTTCTTGTCTGCCACCAATGCCAACTCGTGCAGGAGCGATGGATCGTCCGGTTCGAAATCCAAGGCTTTTAGGATACTCCTCTCGGCCAACTCGAGATCCCCCAGTTCATTGACGGCAATCCGCCCCAATTCCCTGAGCGCATGGAGTTTCACCGGCCTGGATTGAAGCTGCTCGGCAGACAGCCGGAACAAGTCGGCGGCATCTTGCCAATGCTTGGCACGGCTGTGAAGCAAAGCCAACGTCATGGCCGAAACAGCATCCTTGCCCTCGATTTTCATGGCACGGACCAACGCCTGTTCGGCCTCCTTGCCCGCGCCTTGGCGCACAGCCGCCAGCCCTGCAGCCAACGTCCATAGGGCAGACCATGACTTTCCCTCTTCCTGGACCTTCTCCTCCATGCTCCTCGCCCGCGCCGCGGCCAAAAACGCTTCGTGCAGGCGCTCCCATCGCATGGTCTTCCAACTCAGACGAGCAAGGTCGAGAGCGTCACTGAGGGTGAGTTCTTCGATTCTGGCGGAAGACCATCGCAGCTCGCAGGCTCGGTCTGCGTTCTTCCCAGGACCTTCCTGCAGCAACGAAGCCCACCGCACGAAGTGCTCCCCCTGCGCTCGCTCCCCCAGGGTTTCCAACAACTCGGCCAGGTCATCGAGCTTGCCCGCTCCCCAAAAAAGCCGAAGGGCCGTGCTCACCAGTCGAAGGTCCTCTTCGCCGACGGCCACCAGCCCACGCACACGGTCTGCGAGCATTTCCAAAGACTGTCCCGCCAGTTCCCCCATCTCGATGGACCGCAATTCATAGGCACGCATCCAGCGAGGATCCCCACAACCCTGGGCCAGCAGGTGAAAGACCTCGGCCAGCCTGTCCCAGTCCCGTTGCGCCATGGCCAGTGCCCTGCGCCGATGCAAGGCCACCGTCGGTCCCCAATGTCCTTCGGAACCGGCCAGATCCTTGAAAAGTTCGTCTGCATTCTGCCAACCACCCTGGGAAAGGAGGACATCGGCAAGCGCAAACCGCGCGGATTCGCGCTCCGCCACCGCGGCTGCGGTGCCGGTGAGCAGGTCCACTTTGACTTCGAGCAGGCGCTTGCGGTCCCAACCAGCCGGCATGGTCCATTTCGGCCGCCGCAGCGTCAGGTCCCACAGTCTCTCGATCAGATAGGCATCCGCCCCCCCACCATCGAGCAATTCCACCAATA
>CAZIJS010000154.1:2518-11322 GCA_964539505.1 uncultured Myxococcales bacterium | reverse complement strand
CAGCTTCCCAGGATGGACCAGGTGCAGCCATCCTGGTTTTCACATGCAGTTTGATCATCGAAACTGTTGCATGCATCGCAGGTTCCCGAGCATTCCGTGGTGAGCAAAGCCAGGCAGCCGTCCTGGGCCGTGCAACCCGACTGGGACGCGAAGGTGTTGCATGCCTGGCAGGTGCCGGAACAGTGGGCCGAGTCCCATTGGCAGCCTTCTGTCTGATTGCACCCAGTCTCGTTCTGGCCGCTGCATGCCTGGCAGGTGCCCTGGCAGGACAGGATCGGCGCGGCGTCGATTTCCACCATGGCGTCCATGGCGGCATCCATCGCTGCATCGGCCAGCGCGCCATCTGCCTGGGCATCGACCATTGCGTCGGTCAGGGCGCCGTCTGTGATGACGTCTGGCATTGCGTCGGACAGAACCGGACCGTCGGTCTGGGCATCGGTCATTGCGTCGGTCACCGCGCTGTCTGTCTGGGAGTCTGGTCTGGCGTCTTGGCGGTGGAAGACGTCGCGTTGGACCGGCACGTCGGGGATGGCGCCGTCTGGAGGCTGGGTTACCCCGGCCACCGGGTCGAAACGGCATCCTGTTTGGGTCCAGGATCCCAGGGTTGTAATCGATATTACGCCCAAGATGAAAAAGTGGTTTTGATGATGTTTCATGATAAGTCGATCTCCATGGCGCAGTTACCGTAGGCTCAATGTCGATTGTCTCGGCCTGGCCTTCAGTGCCTCGTGGCAACGCAATCTTCACAGACGATGCAAGACACCAGGGAACCGTGCCGGTTTTTCTTTGTCCTTTTCCCATGATAAGGTGTCGGCCTGGCTGTGACAAGCCTCTCTCTGGTTGGTCTATGGAGAGAGGAAAACCTGGGTTTGACCGGACCAGGTCCCCTCGGTATTATCCTAGTTCGTACGGGCGGGACTTGGGTGTAAAAAAAAGGAAGTTGAAACTCTAACGGTCATGTCTGTAAGCGAGCATATAAAGTGGGCTATGGACACCATGGTCTATGCGTTTTTCAAGACGGTTCCCAGGCGAACCTTTTCCCGGCTCCTTGGTTGGGGATCTGCGGTGGAGAGCGGCAGGAACGTGCATCGTTTCGCCATCGATGTATTTTCCCGTGTCTATGGGGTCGATGCTTCGGAGGCAGAGTTCGACCTGTCGGAGTATCGGACACTCAACCATTTTTTCACCAGGAGGCTCCGTGAAGGGGCGAGGACTGTTGCATCCGATAGTCATGCCGTGGTCAGCCCCACCGATTCCACGGTGGTCCAGATTGGGATGGCCGAGGGGTCGCGGCTTATCCAGGCCAAGGGTTTGACCTATGAAATCGAGGAACTGGTGGGCTCGCCACTGGCTGCCGAGTGGTTTGCAGACGGCACGTTCGTAACGTTGTACCTGCGGCCCAGGGACTACCATCGGGTGCATTGTCCCGTGGATGGAACCGTCGAGGAAGTGCTCTGGATGCCAGGGGAGCGCTACCCTGTCATTCCTATCATGGTGAATCGTCGGGATCGTCTCTATGCGAGAAATGAGAGGCTGTCGGTGATTCTGGACTCACCGCTGGGGAAGGTGGCGGTGGTCATGGTGGCTTCCATTGGGGTGGGCAACATGTCCTTGAGTTGGGGGGAGGGTTTCCGCACTGGTGCTCAAAGGCACGTGGGCCCACTGCGCCTGGTGGGGATGGAAGGGTACTCGTTGAAGAAAGGCACGGAATTTGGAGTTTTTCATCTGGGATCCACGGTGGTGCTCCTGTTCCAGGAAGGCAGGGTCGGCCTCCATCGTCTGGTCGAGGGACAACGAGTCACTGTGGGTCAGGCCTTGGCCGAGGCCTTGTAGAGGATTGTCTGGTGATGGTGGAGAGTGAGGCTGCATGGGAAGGGAGCCAAGCGTGAAGAAACCTTGGAAGGACATGGAGTTCACCGAGGAAGAACTCCGTCATATCGAGCAATCCGGTCGGCTTCCAAGGAGTCCTGATGCCCACCAGCCCGACCTGGGGCCCAGGGGATGGCTTGCTCCTCCTCCGTCGGACCAATCTGGTGGAACGTCTCGAAGGAGGCGGTTCGAAGAACTCGATGAGACCGTAGATGCTGCTTTTGGCTCTGTTCGAGACAAGCCGGCGGGTCTGGTACAGTGGCTCGATGCCAACGTGCTCGTGACGGATCATGGGGCCGGGGATCCGCCTTCGCCGGCGCCGGGTCCGACGGGAGACGGCAGTGCAGTCTCCGGTGCCCCCCCCCCACCTCCGCCCGCGCGCCTCGACAGCCGCGATGAGATCCCTGTGGATGTGGAGTTGGATGTCGATTCCACCGCAGCTCCCACGTCCGAGGAAACGGCTTTGGGAGATGACGTCACCGACACATCGCCTGGCAAGCCGGCGGCGGTGGACGCGGTGTTTCGGGCCCTGGCAGGCGGTGCAGCAGACGGCGGTTCGGCTGTCGGGATCGAGGCAGGGGAGACGACGGCCCCCGTGTCTGCGGTGCCGGATGATGGGGCGGGGGAACAGCGGGCCGCAGTTTCCCAAGACATGCTGTCCGAGGAGATCGAATCTGGAACGTACGAAATCCAGGACACCGTGTCTGATGTCGTTGGCGTGTCGGAAGATGTTTTGACTGTGGACGAAAAGATGTCTCAGACACCTGGTCCAGTGCCCAGTCAAGGAGGGAGCGAGACGATCCGGATGCCCGTGATGCCCATGGAAGGGGGAAACGAGACCGTACGGATGGTTCCGCCGCCTCCCCCTGCTCCGCCAGTTTCTGTTTTGCCTGAAGCGATGCCCGACGGTGCCGGTCCCGATGCATCCGGGGACAGCGACCTTGCGCCGGAGGGGATGGCTTCGTCTGGAGAAGAGCAACTGGAACTGGACGTGGAACTGGATTCCATGACTGGTCTGGACGATGCGGCGCTCCAGGGTGGTGGGGAGGCGGTCGGGCCGTCCAATGGGCTCGACGCCACCGCGGAGAAGAAAGCTGACAGTGTGGTCGCGGGCCCGGCCCCATCATCGCCATCTGCTGCACCTGCACAGCCGGCGGCTGCGTCAGATCCACAAGCAGCGGTTTCTGCGCCTGCAGCATCTCCTCCACCGCCCCTGCCTGGCGACGACAAGGCTCCGCCTCCGCTGCCCGACGGGGAAACGGCCCCGCCGCCCGCTCCACCGGCCGGTCAGAAAGCCCCGCCTGTTCCTGCCGCGGCCGGGTCGAAAGATGTGTCGGCTCCGCCGCCGGTTCCTGCCGTGACGAAGTCGGACACTGCGCCTGGAGTGCCTGTTCCAAGTCAAGCTCCGGCGACCGGGGGGCAGGTCGATGGCCAGCAGACCAGACCGGCCAAGCCGCCCAAGCCTCGCGATGTGGCGCGAAAGAAACCCTGGTATCAGGATTTCTTCGATGACGACTATCTGCCCACCCTTCCGCACGAGACACCGGAGTCCACGCTCAAGGAAGTCGAGTTCCTGTTGAGTGAGCTGTCTCTGCCCGAGCAGGGGCATGTGCTGGATCTGGGTTGCGGGTATGGGCGTCATGCCGTAGAGTTTGCAGCCCGTGGTTTTTCCGTAGTCGGTCTCGACAACTCACTGCCCATGCTCATCAAGGCCGCCCAGTACTGTCAGCTCAAGGGAGTCGAGGTCGAGTTCGTCCAGGAAGACATGCGGGAGATGAGTTTCGATGGAAAGTTCGACGCCGTCTATTGTTTTGGGACCACATTTGGCTACTTCGGCGACGACGAGAATCGAGACGTTTTGAAACGAATGAACCAGGCACTCAAGCCCGGGGGCAGACTCGTCCTCGAAGTGGTCAACCGAGACTATCTCCTGGCGGATTTGCCCTTGCGGGTCTGGTGGGAAGGGGAGGCCTGCCTGGTCATGGACGAGGTGGACTTCAATTACTTTACCAGTCGCGTGGAGGCTCATCGGACCGTGGTATTCAACGAGGGCCGTCAGATTGAGCGAAACATGTCGATTCGGGTCTACAGCCTGCACGAATTGGGCAGCCAGCTCTTTCAGGCGGGCTTTCGGGTTTTGAAGATCACGGGGCACATGGCCACCAGGGGGCGTTTCCTGGGGATGCACTCCCCGCATCTCATCGTCACTGCCACCAAGAGAGGTTGACTGGGCGCCGCGGTTGGGGGGACGCTGTTGCCCTCGCTGCATGTCTCGGGCAGGCACGGGGGGACGTCCCGGGGACGAAATCGTTTGCAGCTTAATTCGGGAGGCAATCGCCCAGGCTGGCTTCCAGGCAACTGCGCAATTTCTTCTTGGCGCGTTCTGCGATCTGGCGCGCCCGCTCCCGGCTGACGCCGAAGTGATCTCCGAGTTTGGACAGGGATTCGGGATCGTCGGCCATGAAGCGCCGTTCTACGATGAGACGCTCCCTCGCATCGAGATCCTTGAGGGCTCTGCGTATGGCTTGTGCCAGAATCGTGCGCTCTTCCATTTCCATGAGGGCGTCTTCCGGGTCGTCTCCCACGGGCAGATCGTTCGGACAGACCGACTCGATGCAGACGTCGCGTTTGGGCGCATTGGGGTTGTCGGAGCAGCCCCCGAGTTTCCGTTCCGCCCTGGTGGTTCCTTTGGCGGACACGCTCTTCGTCCTGGCAATGGACTGGCGGATGCTGTCACGAATCCACCAGGATGCGTAGGTGATGAGCCTGGCGCCTCGTTCCGGGTCGAAGCGTTCCAATGCTTCGGCCATGCCCAGGTTGCCTTGCTGCACCAACTCGTTGAGATCGCAGCCGTATCTGCGATACTCCAAAGCAATCTTGACCACGTAGCGCAGGTTGGCCAGGAGGATGGTCTTGGCGATTTCAGGGTCTCTGGTTTCTCGATATCGCCTTGCCAACTCCCGTTCTTCTTCCACGGAGATGGGATGGTAGGGGGCTGCGCTCGCCAGGTACAGAGAAAATCCGCTCCTGCATTCGTTTTCATGTCTTGGAACGAGAACCATGGCAACCTCCCGGGTTGTCTCGACGACATTGATTCATTGGCATCCAGGAGCGGGCCAGCTCTCTGTCCATTTTTGCACCGCAGTCCTGGTGCGCCATCGTTTCGAGTCAAAATGCAAGGGGCGAGCCAATTGTGTCGAGACTGCAACTTTTCTTTCTGAGAAGAATCGAGTCAGCGTGTACCGGTGGCTCCAGAATCTTTCAAGTTGTTGAAAAAAAGAAGGGATTTTGGTTCTTGTATGCGTGCATGGTGGGAGCAGGAGGCAGTGGTGGGATGCCATCGGTGTCGTTGATCGGCGGCTGTTGTTTTTCCAGTGGATGCCCTTGTGCGCAATATTTGCGCGCGTCGTTTTGTGCGCGCAATATTTGCGCCTATTGGATTTGGTTGATCGGGTCAGAGAGGGGCGCTGTGGCGATATTGCTTGAGGCGGTATTGGATCTTTCGAACGCTGATGCCCAAAATCTTGGCTGCCCGTGAGGTGGAACCACCCGTCATTTCGAGGGTTTTGAGGATGGCGTATCGTTCGATGTCCGCAAGACTCGCCCCGGGAATGGCTGGTTGGCAGTCACGGCAGTGGCTCGAAAAGCCCAGGTCGAACAGGTCTGCCGTGAGCAGCGGCCCTTCGGCCATGACAACGGCTCTCTCCACTGCGTTCTCCAGTTCCCGAACGTTGCCAGGCCAGGGATAGCCCATGAGTTTTCGGATGGCCTCGTCCGTGATTTCGTCCACTTGCTTGTGATTGCGCTCCGCTTGGAGTTTGGCGAAGTGGAGGGCCAACAGGGGCACGTCTGCAATGCGTTCCCTGAGAGCCGGGACATACAGGGAAACCACGTTGAGACGATAGAAGAGGTCTTCCCGAAATCCTCCCATTTGAACGAGTCTGGGGAGGTCTCGGTTCGTGGCCGCCAGGATGCGCACGTCCACAGAGATGGTTTCGTTGCCTCCAACCCGTTCGAACCTGCGTTCCTGCAACACCCGCAGGAGCTTGACCTGGGTCGCGGCAGGGATCTCGGACACCTCGTCGAGAAACAGGGTTCCGCCGTCGGCCTGTTCGAAGCGGCCCTGGCGCAAGGTCAGAGCGCCGGTAAAGGCGCCCTTTTCGTGCCCGAAGAGTTCGCTCTCCAGGATACCTTCGGCCAGGGCGGCGCAGTTGAGCGAGACGAGGGGACCCTCTGCGCGTCTGCTTTGCTGGTGGATTGCCTTTGCCACCAACTCTTTCCCGGTTCCCGACTCGCCGCATATGAGGACAGAGGCCGCACTGGGAGCCACCCGGGAGATGGCTCTGTAGAGCGCCTTCATGGGCGGGCTGACGCCCACCATCCCGGAAAAGCCCTGGTCTTCGTCTTTTTCGGATCCCAAGAAGCGATGTGCGCTCCTTCTGAGTCTGCGCGCCTGCTGATTGTCTTCGGCCTGCTGCCAGGCATCCAGGATGTCGGCCACCAAAGCCGGTTTCGCAACGAACGCATCGGCTCCCGACCGGACCGCTGCCAGCATGTCATCGAGGCTGGTCTCTGAAAGGATCACCACGATTCCAAGGTCTGGGTCCCATGCGTGGAGATGTTCGATGATCTGTTTCCCATTGGGACCCGGCGCATCGAAGTCCAGGATCACCACGTCCGGCCTGTCGGTCTCCAGCCGGCCCAGGGCGATGTGGGCGTCTGACAACAGGGAGACACCGGCGCCCTGTCCCCTCAGGGCCCTGGCAACGAGACGTCCGGTGTCCTGGTCAGAGAGGATGAGCATGGTGGTGGACATGGAAGGCTGGCTCCTTGTTTGTGGGATCGCTTGTCCTGTTTGCCGGTCGCGCAAATATTGCGCAGGGCTCTTTTTAGCACAGATTGAAAGGAAGTCATGTTCCTCCAGGTGCGTGAAGAACGACATCCAAGGCATTGCCCCGATTGTGCCCGGTTTCGCAGACAGTTGCATGGACAGGGCCCCTCGTGTATGACATGCCAAGACCCGAAGAATGGAGGTGTGAGGTGAGCGAGACAGGTCATCGACAGCCGACCAGAGTCCTGTCCGGGGTGCAGCCCTCCGGGACGCTGCATCTCGGCAATTACTTTGGCGCCATCCGCCAGCACATCGCACTGCAGGACGAGTATCCTGGGGAATGCTTCTATTTTATTGCAGACTATCATGCCTTGACCACGTTGCGCGATGCCCATGCCATGCGCGAAAACATCCGGGACGTGGCAGTGACCTACCTGGCGCTCGGGCTGGATCCAGACAAGGCCTTGTTGTTTCGCCAGTCCGACGTGCCGGAGGTCACCGAGCTGACCTGGCTGCTGGCCACGGTCACGGGGATGGGCCTGCTGGAACGGGCCCATAGTTACAAAGACAAGGTGTCTCAGGGGATCAAGCCTTCGGTGGGCCTGTTTTCTTATCCTATTTTGATGGCATCCGACATTTTGATCTACCAGTCCACTCTGGTTCCGGTGGGCAAGGACCAGGTCCAGCACGTTGAGATGACCCAGGATATGGCCACCTATTTCAACGAGGCCTACGCTCCGAAGGGACGGCCCATCCTGGCCCGACCCGAGTATCGCCTGTCACAGACTCCCTACGTTCCCGGGCTCGACGGCAGGAAGATGAGCAAGAGTTACGGGAACACGATCCCGATTTTTGCGTCGGGCAAGAAGCTCAGAAAACTCGTGGGGCGCATCGTGACGGATTCGACTCCCCTTGGGCAACCACTCGACCCGGAAACCTGCAACGTCTTCGGCCTGCTCAAGCTCTTTTGTTCGGCCGAGGAACTCCACCAGATCCGTTCCTGGTACCTGGCGGGGCAACGCGATGGAGAGGCCTTTGGGTACGGCCATGCCAAGCAGTACCTGGCTGCCAGGATCGAGGAGCATTTTTCCGAGGCAAGGGCCAGGCGCGAGGATCTGTTGGCACATCCCGAGAAGGTGGATGCGGTACTCGAAGAGTCAGCGGCCCGGGCCCGGGCCGTCGCCAGGCAGACCCTGGACGACTGTCGCAAGGCCTGCGGCCTGGACTGATCCTCCTGGTTTCGATCTGGAATTCAGCAGTCGTTGGGGTTGTTGCAGGTGCCCGTATCGCCCGGGGCGGGCGCATCGGCTCCGTTGCCGCCCGGGTTGCCGTCCCTTTCCGAGACTGGGGCATTGGGGGCCGAGGCCCCACCGCTGCCGCCGGCACCGGCGGCCCCTCCGGAGAAGCTACAGGTTTGCGTGATGTTGGACCCGTAGCTGTAGATGCGGTAGCTCACCCCGCCGGCACCGCCACCACCACCTCCGCCGTGTCCTCCATGGGCGCCGTCGGCTCCATCGCCCCCAACGCCGCTGTCGCCGTTGGTGGCTCCGCCCGACCCGCCGCTGCCTCCGCTCTGGCCCTGGCCGCCGATGCCGCCATCACCGCCGGCGCCTCCGTTGCCTCGCTGGATGCTGCAATCGGTGAGCGTGATGGAGGAAAACAGGGCAAAGACGCCGAAGCTTCCTCCCCCGGCTTCGCCACCGCCTCCTCCACCGAGCGCAGCGCATCCCCCGGCTCCTCCGCCCCCGCCGCCGGCTCCGTAAGAGTCTTGTCCGCTGTCACAGCCCCCGCTGCCGCCGCCTCCTCCACCGCCGGTTCCGTTGTCTCCCCTGCCACCCGACCCACCAGGCCTGGCGTACCAATAGTTGTCTTGGATGAAGGAGCCCGAGCCTCCCTGTCCTCCGGCTCCGTTTTGCACCCTGCCCGACTGGCCCGGCCAGGCGTTTTGGCAGGTGCCGCCCAGGGCACCGCCATGGCCGTAGTTGTTGCCCGATGTGGCGGCATTCACCCCTGGGTGGCCTGGCCGGGCATCCAGGTCAGGCCACCAGCCACTGCAGTCCGTGTCCATGGTCCCTCCGTCTCCACCTCTGCCTCCGTTGGGATT
>CAZIJS010000154.1:0-2508 GCA_964539505.1 uncultured Myxococcales bacterium | reverse complement strand
TGGATCCCCCCTGACAGGTGTTGGTGCCGCCTGACCCGCCATGGCCGTAGTCACTGTCGTTGCAGGTGGTGTTAAACTCGTCCGCATCGCCGCCGTCGGCCCCGTTCATGCTGCTGGTGGCGTTGACCTGGGGGGCTGCCTGTCCGTCGGTGCCGTCGGTGCCGTCGGCTCCGTTGCCAGCAGTGATGGTGACGTGTTGGATGGTCAGCGAGGCGGCATTCTTTGCATGGACCACGTAGGAGGAGAGGGCCGACCCGCTGAGCGATCCCTGGGCATCCGGGCCCACCAGGGTCAGGTCGGAGAGAATCGTGGGTTGGCTCAGGTCGTGGGCCTTGATGGTCAGGTACTGCCCGTCGGCCTGGTCCTGCTCTCCTTCGATGATGACTTCGTGGCCAGGCGCGCTGTGGTCCGCCCGCTGCCAGTTTTGATCATAGCCTCCATAGATGTGGATACCTGATCGCAGGGTGACCACCTCGTGATAGGTGCCGGCCTGGACGAACACGTAGGTTCGTCCGGCTGCCTCGGCCCGGTCGAGCCCTCGGCCGATGGTCGCGCAGGGATCGCTCATGTCCAGGCCGCAATTTTGGCTGTCCGAGCCAGTCGGGGCCACGAAGATTCCTGCCGTGACATCTCCGTCGATGCCGTCACAGTTTGCGTCCTGGTACTGGTCGTCTGGCTCGTCACTGCTCGACGGCGGCTCGCAGTCGCTCCATCCTTGGTCACCCAGGCAGGTGATGTGACCCTGGCAGTCTCCCGTGGGCGTCTGGATGCTGCAGGGCCTGGTTTGTCCCTGAGAGGAGGCATCGCAGTTGCACGAACCGCTCAGCGGCACACATTGCTGGTAGTCTTCGCCGTCTTTTGTCACCGTCTGGCAATCATAGCCCGTGGGACAGGACTCCACGCTGCAATCCCTGGCACAGTAACTGCCGTCCCCCAGGTCCAGGCAGAGATGTGCCCCGAGGGTGGAGCATTCGCTGTCGTCCTGGCAGGGGCTGCAGAGCAAGTTGGTGTTTGGGACGCAGACCTGTGAGACCACGCCCTGCTCGATGACACCCAGCACTCCGTAGCACCCGAAGTCGTCCGGGCAGTCGCTGGCTTCACAGGTCCTGGTGCAAAATCCGTCCGTTCCGGAAAACAGGCAGATCCCCGATTCACATTCTGACTTGTCCTGGCAGGGGTCACCAAACCCCTTCAGTGGGCCTGCATCGCCTGTGTCTGCGTCCAGACCTGGTGTCGCATCCGGGCCGCTATCCAGTCCGCCGTCTGGCATGTCCGCCTGGCAGATACCGTCTTGGCAGTCCCAGCCGGAAGGACAAGGGTTGCTGTCGTCGCAGGCACATTGTTGGGTTGCAGGATCACAGGAAGAGCCCGAGCCCGAGCCATTGGCACAGCCCGCCAGGCCGACCAGGACCAGGGAGATCCCGAGCCTCGCTCCAGTCAGCAGGCGCCTGACAGCGAGCCTTGGTTCTCGGGGCCGGCTCGGTTCGGTTTTCGGTGAAGGAACAGCGCTTTCTCGGCGCATCCATGGTTTCAAAGAAAGAATCATGGCACATCTCCTTGGGGTCGAGATTGCTGTTTTTCGATTGTGTCTCTTGCGAGCCCAAGACTCGACGCTTGATTGATTTTACCACAGATGGTCCGAGATCTGCACGACTGGTCGATGCCATAAAAAATGGATGGGAAATCGGATGGGCCGGAAGGTTGACCGAATGGATGCGGCTCGCTATGCTGCCCCTGACTTTCGCTATTCGTTGGGTGGTCGATTGATGAAGATGGGTTTGGCCTCAGGTGGTCACGGAAGCAGCGGGGGCCCTGCCCGAACGACAAGGTGAAACCATGAAATCAAAGCGTGTGGTCGTATTGGGGCTCATGGTGACGGTAGCGGCTTGGTGTGTTGGCAACCGGGCTGCAGCGCAGACTCGGCCGGCAGCGCCCGGGGGCGGGCAGGAGGCGGGAAAGCAACCTGGCGCCGACAAGCCTGCTGGTGACAAGGCGGCTGCGGTGACCCGGCCGGCATCGCGATTGGCTTCGGTGGACGAAGAAAGTCCGGCGGCGGAGAGTGCTGCCAAGGAATCTGTGGAACAGCCTGCAGCCTCCGTCAAAGAGAAAGTTTCCGCCGGTGAGTCCGCGGCCAGGCAGGATCCCACGGATTTCGTTGCACCCACGCTCAATGGGGGCAGCGGGCTCTTTCGGGTCTGGAGCGCCTACCCGGGCCGGACCTTCGACATCCGTGTCGGGCTCCATTTCGAGTATTTCCGGCAGAAGAGCTTCATCGTAGACAACTGGTCGAATTGCGGAACAGCCTGTCCCAACGAGGTCGACCAGAGGGTGCAGGGAGCCGTGACCGTGGGGTTTACGCCCTGGAAGTACCTGGAGGTCTTTGCTGCGCTGTATTCCTCGTCGAACCGCAACGACCGGCACCACCAGCCGCTGGACGCGGGAGAACTGAACCCGAACGAGACCCCGCTGCAGATGGCCCTGGGCGATACGCTGTTCGGGGTCAAGGGC
>CAZIJS010000153.1:0-11348 GCA_964539505.1 uncultured Myxococcales bacterium | reverse complement strand
CCACGACAGTGCCAGGCGGGCCCACAGCATTGCGGCTCAAGGGGGCATCAACGCCGCCAAGAACTACCAGAACGACAGCGATACGGTCTGGCGTCTGTTCTATGACACGATCAAAGGTGGCGACTACCGCAGCCGTGAGGCAAACACCTATCGGCTCGCGGAGCTGAGCACGGCCATTATCGACCAGTGCGTGGCCCAGGGCGTGCCCTTTGCCCGGGAGTATTCCGGGTACCTGTCCAACAGGACCTTCGGTGGGGTGCTCGTGTCCCGGACGTTTTATGCCAGGGGAGCCACCGGACAGCAGCTCCTTTTGGGGGCCTATTCTGCGCTATCACGGCAGGTGGCGGCTGGCAGGGTGGAACTCCACACCAGGTCCGACATGTTGGACCTGGTGCTCATCGACGGCAAGGCCAGGGGCATCATCGTGCGCAACATGGTCACCGGCGAACTGGAGCGTCACCTGGCCGACGCGGTGATCCTGGCCACCGGCGGATATGCCAACGTCTTTTATCTGTCCACGAACGCAAAGGCTTCGAACACCACGGCCATCTGGCGTGCGCATCGCCGTGGGGCGGGATTCGCCAACCCCTGCTACATGCAGATACATCCCACCTGCATTCCCCAGTCCGGTGACTACCAGTCCAAGCTGACGCTCATGTCAGAGTCATTGCGCAACGACGGACGGGTCTGGGTGCCCCGGAAGCAGGGCGACAAGCGCAGTCCCAACGAGATTCCAGACTCGGAGCGTAACTACTACCTCGAAGAAAAGTACCCGGCGTACGGCAACATGGTGCCCAGGGACGTGGCTTCTCGAAACGCCAAGTACTGGTGCGACCAGGGATATGGCGTGGGTCCCACTGGGCGGGGCGTCTACCTCGATTTCCGGGATGCCATCGCCGAGCAGGGAATCGACCGGATCCGAGAGAAGTACGGTAACCTGTTCGACATGTACGAGCGCATCACGGGGGAAGATGCATACGAGACCCCGATGCGCATCTACCCTGCGCCCCACTACACCATGGGGGGGCTCTGGGTGGACTACAATCTCATGAGCAACATCCCGGGGCTCTTCGTCCTGGGCGAGGCGAACTTCTCCGATCACGGAGCCAACCGGCTGGGAGCCAGCGCACTCATGCAGGGGCTGGCCGACGGCTATTTCGTCATTCCCACCACCATCGGCCAGTATCTGGCGGGCATTCGTCAGGGGGACGTGACCAGCGACCACGAAGCCTTCAAGGAAGCCGAGGCGATGGTCGAGGCCCGCATCGAGCGGCTCATGTCCATCGACAAGGGCACCAAGACCGTGGACCAGATCCATCGCGAGCTGGGGCACATCATGTGGGACGACGTGGGCATGGTGCGCAGCGAAAAGGGACTCGAGGAGGCCATCGAGCGGATCCAGGCGTTGCGGGCCGAGTTCTACGAATCCGTGATTGTTCCGGGCAGTTCGCAGGACATCAACCAGGAGTTGGAAAAGGCCCTGCGACTGGAGGATTTCCTGGAACTGGGTGAGACGATCGCCAGGGACGCCCTGGCCCGCAACGAGTCATGTGGCGGCCATTTCCGCGAGGAATACGCCACCGAAGAGGGCGAGGCGAAGCGTGACGACGACAAGTACCAGCACGTGGCCGTCTGGGAGTACCAGGGCCCGGACAAAGAGCCCCTGCGTCACGTCGAGCCCCTGGTCTTCGAAAGGGTGACCCCCACGACACGGAGCTACAAGTGATGAAACTCACACTGCACATCTGGCGTCAGAGCGGTCCCGACGACAGGGGCCATTTCGAAACCTATCCCATGGACGACGTCAACGAGGACATGTCGTTTCTCGAAATGCTCGACGTGCTCAACCAGCACCTGATCCTCGATGGCAAGGAGCCGGTGGCCTTCGAGCACGACTGCCGCGAGGGTGTGTGCGGGAGCTGTGGATTCGTGGTCAACGGCCATCCCCATGGCCACCTCAAGGGCACCACGATCTGCCAGCTCCACATGCGGCATTTCAAAGACGGCCAGGAGATCGTCATCGAGCCATTCCGGGCGGCCCCCTTCAAGCCCATGAAGGATCTCGTGGTGGACCGCAGTGCCCTGGACCGCATCATCCAGGCTGGCGGCTACATCGCGGTGAACACGGGCAATGCACCAGACGGAAATGCCATCCCGGTGCCAAAAGATGTGGCCGAGACGGCCATGGATTTTGCCGAGTGCATCGGTTGCGGCGCCTGCGTGGCTGCTTGTCCCAACAGCTCGGCCATGCTCTTTACCAGTGCCAAGATTGCCCACCTCGGAATCTTGCCCCAGGGAGAACCCGAGCGCCTCATGCGGGCCCAGGCCATGATCGAAACCATGGATGCAGAGGGATTCGGGGCCTGTTCGAACTACACGTCCTGCGAAGCCGTCTGCCCCAAGGAAATCTCGATTTCCGCCATTGCCAAGGCCAACAAGTTCTTCCGACAGGCCTTCGTCCCCGGCCGGCGCATTGGCGGCGGCAAGCGCCACTGACACCATCCTCGATCACGTCCCCCTCTGACTGGCTGGTAATGACCGGCGGTGAGCCCGCCGGCGCCTTTCCCCCTCCATTTCAGTGATCGCGTGAAGAGTCTACCGACAGGACCATGCGCCGTCGAAGACCGGGGCGGAGGAGTCTGCGTCGTAGGCCCGGCCATAGGGGATGTATCGCATGTGTGTGCTGGCCCCGAACGCATCGTCCCAGGTGTAGTTGGCCCCGCCACGGCTGAGCCAGAGTCGCACGAAGCTCCCGTCGCTGCGGCGCTGGTCCATGAAAAATGCAAAGGAGTGGATCTCGTAGCGGTGGCCTGCATCGGGATAGATGGTGGCCAGGTAGTCGAATCCCGTGAGCCAGGTCCGGGGCGACTTCTGCACTCCGAAGATCCAGGCATGCTGTTCGGTGTTGTCCGACCGGTCCAGGTATTCCACGTAGATCCCCAGGCCTGCCACGTCTCCTGCGGTGGAGCTGGTGTCCAGGGAGGCTTCCAGCCAGTATTCCGGGATGCCGTAGTGGCCGGTCTGCACGTCGGAGACTCTGGTTGGGTAGAACTCGCAGTTGGTGGCGTCGTAGTCGGCTGAGACCTGGTAGTCAGGGCAGAAGGGGCGTGGGATGCTTCCATTTGTTTGCCACTGGAAGCTGTCTGCGCAGGGATCCTCGGCCCTGGGCGGGTGCACGTCGAAGTGGTAGTTTGTTCCGTAGTTGCTGTCCCAGGCGTCGCAGTCGTTGCCCGCCCCCGAAGCGTTGTGGAACCAGACTTCCATGGACGTGGCGTCGTCTGGAACCTGGGTCAGGAAGGGGATGGGATAAAACTCCGATGTGGGTCTTCCCTGGTGATTTCGGAAGGCCACCACCGGACCGCTCGCAGTCTGGCCGCCTGGCAGGAACCGGACGAAGGCTTCCATGTTCCAGGCTGGAAAACCATTGTGCGACCCACGGCAGTCGGGCAGCCGGGACGGCGCGTACCGGATGGCAACCCTGGATCCGGCGCGCAGGGTGCCAACGGGAAACTCGTTCCACACGGTATCAAACACGAGTTCCGAGGTGTTGGGCCGGTGCGTGCAGATCCGGTTCGACGGCTCGATTGAGTCGATGACATTGTCGATCTGGTAGCTGGCCAGATCGTTGGTGAGTACGTTGTGATCGAAGAGTCTGCCTTGGTCCGTGACCAGGAACGGGATCACCGAGACGGGCTGCCCAGACTCGATGGTGGGCAGGGGATCGGTGATCTTGGCTTCGTAGCGCAGGTAGCCGGCGCCACCGGGACCCACCGGCTCTGCTTCCACCTGGCGCCATGCATCGTCTCCCGATTCTGCGCTGTGGAAGAGGACGAAGACCGTTCCCTGGATCTCCATATCGACATCGACCTTCACGACGATGGTGGTCCGGCAGCCCTCCTCGTCACAGTCTCGAACCGTGGTGCTTTGTTTGCTGAGCGGCTTCACGGATCGGAGCACGATCCGGCAGTCGTGGTCCGCCATGTCCGTCGAGTCGGTCTTCCCGATAGCCTGGGCGCGGGCCACCGCGGCCAGGCTGGTTTCCGTGGTGCGGTCGCCGGCGCAGCCAGCCGACACCAGGGCAAGGGCTGCAGCCAGGATTGCGCCGATCCCGAGCCTTCTGTCCAGGGCGTCTTGCTCCCGTTCCTTGTCGTTCCCTGTTGCTTCGATGGTGTTTCCGGTCATTTGTCGTGCCATCCTCATGACTTCTCGTCCCTTCCCAAAAGAGTCGTTCAAAAATGAGTTACGTTGGTATTTTTACCCGAGTTTTCGGAGATGGCAACAAAAAACGGGTGATCTCCGAGCGTTGACTCAGGTCGGCGATGCTCGAAGAGTGAGCGCGTGATCGCCTCCAGGCGTTTTTCATTGTGTCGAATCGTGGTAGAGACATAGGGCTGGAAAAATCAGATCTCCTTTGGTCAACGAGGGTGGCGCCGGCCGCCGGGCAGCAGCCGGGGTGCGACAGGGCAGCGAGACGAGATGGTGATATCATGAGCCGAAGATTTCGATTCATCCATGCAGCAGACCTGCACATCGACAGCCCGATGAGGGGCCTTTCGAAGCTTCAGGAAGAAGACCTGGCCGAAAAGTTCCGGGGAGCGGCCAGGCGGGCATTCGAGCGGTTGGTGACCCTGGCCCTGGAAAGCGAGGTTTCCTTCGTGCTCCTGGCAGGAGACATTTCCGACCAGGGGTGGCACGATTCGAACACCGCCGTTTTCTTCAATCGGCAGGTGGCCAGGCTCACAGACGCCGGGATTCGCCTGCTTTTGGTTTGGGGGAACCACGACATCAAGGGGCCCGTGGCGAAACTGCCCCCGAAGCATCCCCTGGTGCACCTCTTTCCAAGCAACAAGGCAGAGACGTTTCCGCTCCCGGATCTCGGTGTGGCGGTGCATGGAAGGAGTCTGTCACGGAGCATTCAGCAGAAGAATCTCGCCGGGAAATTCCCCCGTCGCGTTGAGGGGGCCTTCAACATCGGGCTGCTGCACACGAGTCTCGACGGCCGGGAAGGGCATGACCCCTATGCGCCTTGCAGCCTGGATGACCTGCTGTCCAGGGACTACGAGTACTGGGCCCTCGGGCACGTGCACAGCCACGAGCTGGTCCTTCAAGAGCCCTGGGTCGTGTTTTGCGGCTGCATCCAGGGACGCCACGTCCGGGAGACCGGGCCGAAGGGAGCGGTGCTGGTGGAGGTGGAGGACGCAGAGGTGCGCTCCCTGGAGTTCCGGGAACTGGACCTGGTGCGTTGGGCGCAGGAGACAGTGGACGTCACTGGCCTTGAGTCTATCGAGGAGGTGAGGACAAGGGTCGTGGCCTTGGGGGATGCGCTGGTTGCCGAGGCAGGCGACAGGCCCTTGGCCGTGAGGCTCGGGGTCCGGGGTGCGGGCGCCATGGTGCCTGACATGATCGCGAATCCCTGGGGTTGGGAAGATCGGTTTCGGGAGTGGATTGCGGGTGCAGGGGCAGGACGGGTTGTCATCGAACAGGTCAAATTTGAATTGGAGGCGGTTCAGGGGGGGGCCGATTCCTCCTTGCCACGAAACGTGGTCCAGGAGATCGTAGCCCGGATTCGAGCCCTGCCCGAAGACCCGGCATCCATCCGTTCGATGGCCCTGGATGGCAAGCCCGGTGGGATGGAAAAACACCTGGAGAAACTCTTCGGGAAGTTGGGCACGGCAAAGGTTCGGGAACTGGTGCCAAGCGACCAGGAAGTCCAGCAGCTCATGGTCGAAGCCAAGCAGCGACTGGTGGCCCGGTTCCTCACGTTGGGGGAGGACGAACCCTGGGAGGACCCCTCGGACGACGGAAGGAGGGAGTCATGAGGGTGGACCGACTCCACGTTCTTTCATACGGACCCTTCACGGATGAGCAACTGGACCTGTCTGCCGGAACCGAGGGCCTCCACGTGGTCTACGGTCCCAACGAGGCTGGCAAGAGCAGCATGCTGCGTGCCCTGATTGCCTGGCTTTTTGGTATGGATCGTCGGACCAGGGATGACTTCCTGCATCGCAAGAAGGATCTGGCCATCGAGGGCACCCTGCGCCTGTCGGACGGGCAGACCCTCACGTTTCGCCGACTCAAGAGCGACAAGGTCCCGTTGCAGGACCCACACACCGGACGCCCGCTTCCCGAGACAGTTTTGATGCCTTTTTTGGGCAGCATGGACAAAAAGACCTTCAACCTTCTCTACGGCGTGGACTACGAGCGGCTCAGGAGGGGAGGCCGGGCCCTGCTGGAGTTGGAAGGAAAGGCCAAGGACATTGTTTTCAGTGCCGCTGCAGGGCTGGCCGACATGTCGCGGATCAAGGAGGAATTCGAGAAAAAGCTCACGGTTTTGTACCGGGTTCAGGGGCAAAAACAACACATCAACAAGGCTCTGAGCGACTACAAGAGCCTCCACAAATCCCTCGGCGATGAGATGGAAAAGCTCTCCCTGGTGGAGCACCGTCGCGCCGCGATGGAGAGAATCGAGAGAGAACTCCCCGAGATCGAGGAGCAACTGGCGAGCCTGGGTCAGAGGATCGAACGGGCACGCAGGGTCCAGGTGACTGGACCCATGCTGGGTCAGCTCCGGGGCATCGAGCAGGATCTGGCGAAACTGTCGCATCTTCCGAACCTTCCAGATGATTTTGGCAACCAGGTTCAGGACGCGAGACGACAGATCCAGGAAAACCAGGTGAAACTGGACCAGTCGAATCGTCACATGCGGGATCTCAGAAAGCGCATGGATGACATCGCACTGGATCCCCGGTTCTCCGACCCACTGCTTGCCGAGAGGATTCGCGAATTCCAAGATAGGCTGGGTGCGGCGGACAAGTCCGAGTCGGATCTTGGCAGGCGCAGGGGGGAGTTGGAGAAGAAGAGAGACGAGGCACGGCGGGTCCTGGGCATCCTGGGCCTGGACTGTTCCCTGGAAGAGGGGAATCGGCGTTTCGGGTCCGTGATGGCTTCGGAGCGGAGCATTCGCAGTTTGGTTGCCAAGAGGCAGGAATTGCAAAAGGATCGAGACCGCCTTGCTTCGGAACTCCGGGAAATCGACGCGGAGTGGAAAGCCGCCGATAAGGAACATCGCTTGTTGGTGGCCCAGCGCAGGGACATCGGTGTCCTGGCCAGGTTGGTCCAGGATGGGTCTCCTGATCGCGGGATCGAGGGGGACGTGGCGGAACTCGAGGCCTATCTGGATGAGAGGCAGAAGGTCCTGCAGCAAGAGTTGTCGAAGTTGGGGCGTCTGGAAGGAGACCTGGAGACTTTCGCCGGCCTGGCCCTGCCATCCAAGGAAGCGCTGAAGGACTTCGAGACAGACTGGGGGGAGCTAGGCCGGGAAGAGCAGGAGTTGGAGAGGGCACGGAGCCAGGCCGAGGATGCTCGCGACAAGGCCCTTTCGATACTCCAGGATGACAGCACATTCGAAGAGATTCCGAGAATCCAGGACCTGGTGGAAGCGCGAGGCCGCCGAGACGAACTCTGGGCGCGGATCAAGACCTCGCTTCTGGAACCTGCCCCCGAGGGCGGCGGAATTGCATCGGACGGATCCCATGTCCAGGACGTGAGATCCGGGCCTTTCGGTCCGGACAGGGAGGGCGCGTCGTTGGCCCTGGGACTGCTCCTGGGGGACTACGAGAGGCAGGTCGCAGAGACGGACCGCATCGCTGATGTCCTCCGCGAGCATGCCGAGGTCGTTGAGAAGCGTTCCAGCATCGAAAGTGAGATCGAGCAGGCCAATGAAAACATTGCCTCGCTGGAGGAGAAACTCTCCGAGCTTCGCGAGCGCAGGTCCCGCTGGGAAGAACAATGGAGAAAATTCTGGCTGGACAGAGGCCTGGTGCCGGGAAAGGTGGAGGAGATGCAGTCCTGGCTCGATGGAGCGCTTCGTCTTCGAGAACGGCTGGGAGACCTCGAAGGCCCCCGTGGCCAACTCGCCAGGAAGCGGGCCCGTTTGTCACTCCGCATGAAGGAACTGGCCGACGCACTCGTGGACTGGGGCTTCGAGAAAGACCATGCTCCAAGTCTGTCTGGACTGTTGGCGCATGCCGAAGAGTTGGTCGAGGCCGAAAAGGACCGGGAACAGAGGATTGGGCAACTCGGTGAGCGGCTTGCAGAGTTGGAGCAGAAGCGTGCCAGGATGGAAAGGGAACTGGAAGCTCGTGAGAGGGACCTGTCGAATTGGCGAAAGAGCTGGATCCCTCACGCCGAGAGTCTGGGGCTGGGCCGGACTGCGGGCCGGACGAGGTGGAGGACCGTCTGGACCTGATTCGGAAGTTTTTGTCGGCGATGAATGAGATTGCAAACTTGGAAGCCCGGATCAACGGGATGGAAAAGGACCTGGAGCAGTTTGCCCGGGACCTGGCGGTTCTCTCCGGAGACCTGGGTGAAGAGATTGGTTCCGAGGATCCAAAGGTTTGTGCGAGGCGTCTCTTGAAGGCATTCCAGGACAACCAGAATGCCGAAGAAAGACGAAGGGAACTGGCCGGTCCATTGAAGAAAGAGGAAGCCCAGAGAAACCTCGCCGCCTTGACCCTGGCCCAGGCAGAAAAGAGCCTGGAGGATCTGTGTCGTCGGGGCCATGTGCCGGCTCCAGAGAGCCTGGACCCCCTGATCGCCGCCCTGGAAGACAAGCGTAGGCTGGAGCAAAGACGAGACGAGGTCCGACAATCCCTGCATGAACAGTCCCAGGGACGCACCATCGAAGAACTCGATGCCGAGATGCAGGCATACCGTGATCAGGACCTGGTCGAAGTGTTGCGGGAGATGGAGGAAGAGCGTCAGCAGCTCCAGGAGAAAAAAGAGCAGATGCTGGCGGAGAGAGGGGAGCTGAAGGAGGCCGAGCGGCGTCAGACCGGTGATGCATCCTTGGCAGACCGCAACCAGAAGCTCGTGGACCTTGCCGAGGACATCGCCATTTCCACCAGAGAATATGTTCGGTTGCTGTTCGCCAAGGAAATTCTTGCACAGGTGGTGGACCAGTACTTCCAGGAACACAAGGGGCCGGCCCTGGAGCGGGCTTCGGAGTATTTTTCCAGGATGACTCTGGGCGCCTTCGTGGGGATCGACCTGGCCCGGGGATTCGACGAAAGGCGGAACAGGGATTCCAAGGAGGATCTCCCCTTGCTCGGGATCCGGGCTGGCAGCAAAGACCTTGTCGAACCCGTTTCCATGAGTGACGGCACCAGGGACCAGCTCTACCTGGCTCTGCGACTGGCCACGGCTGTCGAATACATGAAAGACTCCGAGCCCATGCCCCTCATTCTCGATGACCTGCTCGTGGGCTTCGACGATGAACGCACCAGGGCCACCCTGGAGGTGTTCGGGGACCTGGCCGCCCGGACCCAGGTCCTGGTCTTCACCCACCACGAGGCCGTGGTGCAGGCGGCGAAATCTCTGGATGTGCCTTCTGGAAGCTTCGTGCATCGGTTGACCCATACCGGCCCGTGAGCCACGGTCGGAGTTGGATTGGGGGCGGAGGGGATGTGTTTCCATCCGCCTTGTGCCGCGATGGACCCGGTTTCAAATCGTCTGGTTGACTCGGTGCCCTGACAGGGTACTCTGCCTTTCTGTCCCGCGGCGGACGGACCGCGGCCCGGTGGAACAACCAGGGAGCTGGCATGGACGGAGCGGCCCGGCACCATTTCAAGAGGGGTTTTTTCTGGCTGGGGTCCGCCAACCTGGTCACCCGTCTCATGGATGTGGCCAGCATTCTCGTGGTGCTCTGGTTCCTCACAAAGGCGCAGATGGGGCTGGCCACCCTCGCCTGGAGCGTGGCGGTGATCCTGGAGGCCTTCAACGGGCTGGGCATCGGCACGGCCATCGTGCAAACCGAGGAAGTCACCGAGGACCAGCTCTCTTCGGCCTGGTGGTTCGTCATGGCCCTGGCCGGGCTGCTCACCGCTGGTATTGCAGCCCTGTCCGGGGTGGTGGCCTGGATCTACAATGCGCCGTCCCTGCGCTGGATGGTCATGGTCTCGGGCATCAAGCTCCTGTTCGTGGGAGCGGCACTGATCCCTCTGCATCTTTTGAACCGCAAGCTGCGATTCAAGGAAATCGGCGCCGTGCAGACATCGGCTACTCTCTTGGCCTCGTTGACCAAGATAGGATTGGCAGCAGCGGGATTCGGCGCCTGGGCCCTGGTGCTCGGCAACGTGGCGCATGGCCTGTTTACCGCTCTGGGTGCCTATCTGGTCGAGCCGTTCTTGCCGCGATTACACTTTGCATACAGGGAGATAAAAAGTCTGGTTTCCTTTGGGTTCAAGGTGGCCCTTTCGGGAATCGTGTATCATTTCTACCGCAACGCAGACTATCTCATCGTGGGGCGATTCCTGGGCAACGAGGCATTGGGGGTCTACCGGGTGGCCTTCGACGTGGCCATGACTCCCGCGATGACCTTGCAGAAGGTGGTTTCTCGGACGGCCTTGCCCGTCTATTCCAGGTTGGCCCGTGAGCCGGAAAAGATGGCAGAGTCGTTTCTCTGGGTGCACGAGACCCTGGCTTTTCTCGTGGCGCCCGTGGTAGTTTTTCTCAGTTTCGCATCGCCGGACTTGTTCCCGCTCATCGGCAAGGCTCAGTGGGTGGGGGCGGCGCCTGCGGCAGTGGTCCTGGCCTGGGCGGCATTGCTGCGGGTCCTGGCCCAGGCCTTTCCCGACATCTATCATGCCTCGGGCAGACCCGGCTATGCGGTGGCCAATTCACTGATGAGTCTCGCGCTGCTGGTCACCACCTTTTCCTTGGCCATCGGGTTGTTCTCGGATCGTTATGGCATCATGGCCGTGGCCTATGCTTGGCTGTTGATTTATCCCCTCCTCCTGTCCATTTTGTGGGTCATGGCTCGAAGGCTGGTCCCGTTGAGAGTGACGAGTCACTTGCGGGCGTTTGTCCATCCCATGCTCTCGACCATTGTATCCCTTCTGTCTTGTTTCCTCCTCGATGCATCGTTGCCGGCTGGATGGGGAGGGCGTCTTTCGAGAGTCGGCCTCTACGCGGCCATCGTGCTTGTGGTCAGCTTAGGGTACCCAAGGCTCGTTCTCGGGTTGTCTCTGAGAAGAATGCTGCATCCTGGATCGGATCCGAAAGGAAATGTCGGAGAGGAAGATACGGGGGACAGTGACGAGACGGCGGTCTCGATCGAGGATGATTTCCTGGATTGAGAGGCGGTAAGCGAGACGAAGTGATGTGCCTGGGAGGGTGCTATCGAGGCAAAGCGAGGCCGTTGAAGAAAGCAGGATCCATGCAAGGTTGGGTGCTCACGGCAGACCGGTCACCGCCGCGAGGCGAAAGGGTGCATCGAGTCGTCGGATCGAGGCGGAAAAGTTCTTGACAGACAGGCCGCCATCTCCTAAATACCGCCTTCGAGTTGCGGG
>CAZIJS010000152.1:0-11361 GCA_964539505.1 uncultured Myxococcales bacterium | reverse complement strand
TCCTGCGGCTCTTTTTCATCTTTGACATGAGCGGGCTCTACGAGGAAACCTGGCAAGGCCCGGCCGACGGGCTCACAGGCCACCGGGTGACCAAGTGGCATCACCCTTTCAGCGCCAAGGGATTCAGTGCGGTTGTCTTTCCACAGTTTACCTGGGCCGTGGCAGAGGGTGCGGAACTGTCGGCTGGAGCCTTCTTGATGCTCGGAAAGGACTACTCCAAGTTCGGCGATCCCGCGGCCGGCGGATCGGTGGTCTGGACCAGAGCCAAGTTTACATACTGAGTGCCGACTGTTCGACTGTTACTGACTGCCAGTCGTTTGGCATGCTGGTTTGAAAGATGGAAATTCTGGCCCCCATTCGTAGTGCCTCGATTGGTGCGTCCAAGATCGGGTCATCGAAGCGTTTCGAAGCTGCCGGCGAGATGACCAGGCGGGATCTCGAAAAGCTTGCAGCGGACCGGCCCCTCTGGATGGATGTTGGTTGCGGGGATGCCCGGTTCCCCTACCGCCTTGCCCGAAGAAATCCCGACTGGTTGGTCGTGGGGCTGGACGCAGCCAGAGAACCCATGGCAAAGATAGCGTCGCGGGCGGTACGGCCCTCGCGAAAACACGCGGCCCCCAACCTGGTCCTGGTGGTGGCTGCGGTCGAGTCCATTCCCGAGGAACTGTTCGGCCTGGCATCCAGGGTGACGGTGCTCTTTCCCTGGGGCAGTTTGCTGCGATCCGTGGTGCTTGGAGAAACAGGAGTGGTCACGAGTCTGTGCCGTCTTCTTGCCGGCTCTGGTTCACGATTCGACGTGCTCCTCAACGACAGCCTGTACGAGCAGGCGCATGTCTACGAAAAATTGGGCCTCGTCCGTTTGACCGAGGAACACCTGCAGGATGTGGTGGGACCGAGCTTTGCAGCCTGTGGACTGTCCCTTGCCGGGGATTGGCTGCAAGTGGTTGCCAACAGGCGGCTTCCTTTCGAAACGACCTGGGGTAAGCGTCTTTCAGATTCTCATCCAGATGGTATTTCCTGGCATCTCACCTTCCAGATGGACTAAAATCTAACGCCTGGATTTTGGCAGGAGAGGAGAAGATCGTGCCGAGAATTGTTGCCGGGCGCTTGAAAGGACGCAATATGCGGGTGCCTCGGAACGTCACCAGACCCACGTCTTCCCGCGTCCGTGAGGCGCTCTTCGATCTTTTGTCGCACAGTCCGGAGCTGTCAGGCAATGGACCTGATTGGTGGAATGGGGGACGGATTGCTGACCTCTATGCCGGCAGTGGTGCCATGGGATTCGAGGCATCGAGCCGGGGGGCGGGGCAGGTGACGTTCGTGGAGTCGGATGGGCGGGCCTGCGCAGTGATTCGGGAGAACATGCGTGAACTGGGTCTGGAGCGGACTTGTCGAGTCATACGGGGACGCCTGCCTGGGGCAGTGGCTCGTCTCGTGGGTGAGTATGACCTCGTATTCATGGATCCACCCTACCGGCGTTGGCGGGGGGCCGGGGACGTGGCGTCCGGTCTGGCAGAAGGAGGATTGCTGGCTCGAGGGGCGCTGCTGGTTTTGGAGGTTCCTGCCAAGGATGTTTTTCAGGGTAGGAGAGCATCTTGGCCCGATTGGGCAGACAATGGATCCATGGATCCTGTCCTTGCCCGCCGTTGGGGTGACACAGGGGTTGTCATCTTTCGTTTCCTGGGCTATCGGGCAAAAGTCGGTATCGATGAACAGTAAACGGCTCGATGGGTTGCTTCGGTCGCTGCGACCCGAGAAGGAATTCTGCGGGCTTCAACCAGTTCGACGAGGAGAAGGGACTGCGCACCATGTCGGAACGCCTGGCTATCTACCCGGGATCCTTCGATCCCATCACCAACGGACACGTGGACCTGATTCGGCGGGGACTACGGCTCTTCGATCGGTTGATTGTGGCGGTGGCTGTGAATCCACGCAAGGCGACTTTGCTGACGGCCGATGAGCGCGTCGAGGTGATTCGTCAGGTCGTCGGCGACGAACCCAGGGTGCAGGTTACCTCGTTCAACGGTCTCTTGGTAGACTACGTCCGATCGTCCGGGGCCCGAATCCTGATCCGCGGGCTGAGAGCGTTGGCGGATTTCGAGTATGAATTCCAGTTTGCCCACATGAACAGGCGCCTTGCCCCGGAAATCGACTCGGTCTTCATGATGACGTCGGAGGAAAATTTCTACGTGAGTTCCTCTCTGGTCAAGGAAGTGGCGGCATTCGGTGGTGACGTGAGCAGCCTGGTTCCCGATCCTGTGCAACGTTTGCTCGCCTCGAAGTTCGCCGGCGGACCCGTGGCACCGGATGTCATGAAGTAGCACAGAGACTGTCAGCCAGGGAGACGTGCGATGAAAGATCAGTGGAAACGCTTTCAGGTGTCAGAACGAGCAGAGCATCTGCCGACTTCCGCAACCCTTGCCCTTGCTGCCCAGGCAGGGCGCCTCAAGGGAGAGGGAAAAGACGTGGTGGATTTGACCGTGGGTGAGCCGGACTTTGCCACCCCCGAGCACATCGTGGAGGCGGGAAGCAAGGCCTTGCGGGATGGCTGGACCCACTACACCCCGACACCTGGTGTGTCGGCCCTGCGGGAGGCCATTGCCGAGGAGTTTCACAAGGTGCATGGTCGGCGCGTGGGACCTGAGAGCGTGACAGTGACCCCAGGGGCCAAGTACGCGCTCTACCTGGCGTTCGAAGCGCTGGTGGACCCAGGCGATGTCGTATTGATTCCTGCGCCTTACTGGGTTTCCTATCCCCGGATGGCTGAGCTGGCCTGTGGTGTCTCCAAGGTTCTCCCCACCAGCCTCCAACAGGGCTTTCGTCTCCAGCCCGATGTGCTCGATGAGTACCTCGACGACCGCGTTCGGGTCTTGGTGATCAACAGTCCCTCCAATCCCACGGGCACAGCCTATCGCAAAGAGGATTTGGAAGCGTTGGCGGAAGTGCTCGAACGGTATCCCCAAGTTCGGATCGTCTGGGACGACATCTACCGCAGGCTTTTGTATGATGGCTTCGACTACGCGAGTCCGGCCGGGGTTCCGGGCCTGGCAGAACGCTGCATTTTCATCGATGGGGTGTCCAAGGCCTACGCCATGACGGGTTGGCGACTGGGCTGGGCGGTGGGAGAGCCTGAACTGCTGGCTTCCATGATTCGGATCCAGAGCCACACCACCTCGAATGCCGCAGCGGTGTCCCAGGCCGGAGCCCTGGCTGCTCTGACAGGGCCGCAGGAACCAGTGGAGGCGATGCGCCGTCGTTTCCAGGAGCGCAAGCATCTGGTGGTCCAGGAGTTCGGACGGGTCCGCGGTCTGCATTTCAACGAACCCGACGGGGCATTTTATCTCTTTCCGGATGTGTCGGAACTGCTTTCGGATCCGGACGTTCCCGCTCAGACCGACGTGGAATTGGCGGACCATATCCTGTCGGAGAGCCTGGTGGCTTCGGTCCCCGGGACTCCCTTCGGTTCTCCGGGACACCTTCGTTTCAGTTTCGCCGCATCCAAAGAATCCCTGTTGACGGCGGCCCAGCGACTGCGAGATCTCTTTGGAGAAAAGTGAGCCGGTGGAAACTGGTCCTGGGGTCACCTCGCATGGGCAAGGCCTGGATCCGGATGCCTACCGCATCAATTTCCGGGCCTTTTTGTGGCATTCTGTCTTTCTGGCGCTGGCCGTCAATTTCGTGGAGATAAACACGGTGGTGCCAGCCATGGTCCTGCGGGCGGGTGGCGGCGCCCTGTTTCTCGGTGTGATTTCAGCCGTCCTTTTGGGGGGGGCGAGTCTTTTTCAACTTCTTTTCGCAGGGTATCTTTCCCACCGTGCCACCAAGAAGGGACCACTGCTTGTCGGGATCCATCTCAGAATCGCTTCCTTGGCTCTCTTGGGCGCGTTGCTCTGGTGGTCGGATCGTGCCGGCTCCACGATTCTTTTGGGCGGTATCCTTCTCTTGGTTTCAGTGTTTTCTTTGAGCGGCGCATTCGCTGGTGTGGCCTATGTGGACCTTTTGGGCAAAGGAGTCGCATGGCGCCGGCGCAAGCATTTCTTTTCGCTCAAACAAGTGATAAACGCCGTTGGGACATTGGCGTCGGCTTTCGCGGTAAGATTTCTTCTCACGGCCGTTTCCTTTCCGGAAAATTTTGCGTTGGCCTTTCTAGCGGCGGCGATCCTTCTTTGGTTCGCTTCGGGCGGGTTTTGGCTGATCCGAGAGCCGGAGTCTGTTTCACTTCAACCTTCGGATCGATTGGCTTCCGAGGGCAAAGGCCAGCCTGTCGCGTTTGTCCGAGATGGATTGCATCATCAGTCGCTTCGGCGATTTCTTGCAGAATCCATGCTTCAGGTGAGGCGGGATCGACGACTGGCCCGGTATCTCATCGTGGTCAACACCGTTGGTCTGGGCGCTGCGGTCATGCCGTTCGTGGTGCTCTTGGCGCGGAACCGGTTCGGTTTGCATGCAGATATGGTGGGCGATTTCCTGCTGCTGCGCACCCTTGGCATGATGGCGGCGGGGTTGGGCCTCGTCTGGCTGTCCCAGAGGGTTTCCTACCGCCACATCCTCGTCTTGGGTGGCCTTCTCGGCGCCTTGGTTCCCCTGGGAGCGCTCTTGTTCCAGGATCGCCGCACTGCGTTCACCGTCCTGTTCTTTGGAGCCGGGCTGTTTGCGGCTTCATACAAGATGGCCGTCAACGGCATCTTGTTGGAGATTTCCAACGACGCAAACCGGGCCGCATATGCGGGTATTTCGGGTGCGGGAAGCTTTCTGGTCATGGTTTTTCCCATTCTTGCGGGAAAGGCGATTTCTTTGGTGGGTTTCGAATGGGTCTTTTCTTTCGTTGTTTTTCTCATGGTCATCGGGCTTTGGGTTTCCCTCGGATTGCGTTGTCCTGCTTTGACCGATGCAACCTGGCGGTCTGGATGACTTGACGGATGGCCGTTGCTGTGAAACCTTAAAAAAACGGTTTGCGTTCAATGGGAAAGGGTAGGGCCCGTTGTCCTGGAGGAATGTTGTGTCGCGTAGGAACCATTCGAAGTGGTCCGGCAGGGTTGGAGAACTCTTTGCAGATGGATGCCGTGCCCTCTGGGCTCAGTGGTCCCGGTGGTTGAGTCAGACCGGGCAGGGGGCGGTTTCGTGGGCCCTGCCACTCGGGTTGGCGGCTTTTACCTTGGCAGCCTTCTGGGGCCTGGATGCATGGGCGAGACCCGGTGGTGGTCACACCTATTCCGGGGGCGGTTCACACGGTGGAGGGTATCACGGAGGGTCCCACGGTGGATCGGGGGGGAGCGGTGGGGGGGACTCGGGATTGTTATGGCTCCTCGTGTATCTGCTGTTTTCTCATCCAGTCATTGGCGTTCCCCTCCTCCTTCTCGTTGTGGGTGGATTGGTGTTTGCCAAATGGACGGGAGTGGGGAGTTCAGACGAGTGGGACAGTGCCGGCGGGTATGAACCGCCGCCACCCAAGCGCCCCAAGGTGGACATGTCTTCCCTTCGGGAGCACGATCCAGCGTTTTCCAGGCAGGTATTCGAGGACTTTTTGAACAATCTCTACGTCCGGGCTCAGCAGTCCAGGGTGTCGAAGGATGCGATGGATCGTCTCTCTCCCTACCTTTCCGAGCCGGCCCGGACGGCTCTGTCGAATCGAAGGCAGTTTCTGCCGCTTCGGGAAGTGCGTGGTGTGGTGGTGGGGGCCCAGCGGGTCATCTGGTGGTCTGGGGCAGACCAGGATCCGGTGCGGGTCACGGTGGAGTTCGAGGCGAACTATACCGAGATGTACGAAGCCGGGCAGCCGGGGGCTGCCGATTCAGGGGACTTCTATGCCCGCGAGATTTGGACGATTGAGCGCAAGAGGGATGCCAAGAGCCGAACTCCCGACCAGGTGGCATCGTTTCATTGTCCGAGCTGTGGTGCGCCCGTAGAAAACAGCCAGGACGATGCCTGCGCCTACTGCGGGATGCATTTCGGCACGAGCGAGTTCGACTGGTTCGTGACGGGCGTGGCCATTCAGGAGGAACGAACCACGCCTCCACGGCTCACAGGGACCGTGGAGGAGCAGGGCACCATGCTGCCCACGGTCCGTGATCCCAATCTGGAACAGGGAGTCGCGGCGCTCAAGGAGCGTGATCCGGAGTTCGGTCTGGAGTCTCTCAGGCCCAGGATTCAGGTGATTTTCGATGAGATGCAGCAGGCCTGGAGCAGCCTGGAATGGGACAAGGCAAGACCGTTTCTCACCGATCGACAGTTTCTGTCGATGAGTTACTGGGTCGATGCCTATCGCAAGGCGGGATTGAGAAATGTGACCACAGACAACCAGATCACGAATCTGGAACTCGTGAAGGTGGAGACCGATCCGTTCTTTGATATCGTGACTGTGCGCCTCTACGCCAAGGGCCATGACTACACGATAGATTCGTCGGGGAACGTAGTGTCCGGGAGCAAAGAGCGCGAGCGGTCCTACAGTGAATATTGGACCCTTGTGCGGTCGGTACAGAAAAAGGACACAGACAAAGACCCCAAGACCTGTCCCAACTGTGGTGCTCCCCTCAGCATCAATCAATCCGGACGTTGCGAGTATTGCGGCAGCAAGGTCACCGGCGGGGAGTTCGACTGGGTCCTTTCCCGTGTCGAGCAAGACGATTCCTATTGAGATTCTTTGGGTGGAAAATGGGGCGCTGCTCCGCGCTTCCCCAGACTGCTGTGCCGGCGAAAGTAGGAAAAGTCCTTGCGAACGCGGGCCCTTTTTGCTACAGGCACTCTGCTAAAAGAGATGAAACGAGCGCAGGGTTGCCTGCGAGCAGTCTTCAAGGAGAGAAACGATGGCTTACGCATGTGAGATTTGCGGAAAGAGGCGAAATGTGGCCAACAATGTGAGTCACTCGAACATCAAGACCAAGAAGACCCAGCAGCCAAACCTTCACAAGGTGCGTGCCGTGGTGGATGGGCGGGTCAAGCAGATTCGGGTCTGTACCCGTTGTCTCCGTTCGGGGAAGGTGGTCAAGGCAGCCTGACAGGTCTTCGGTCGGTCCCTTCGATTCTTTTCGAGACATCCTTGTTGGGGACTGCGCCATTGGAGTACGAGCGGTCGCATGGATCGCAGGCGGTCACTGTATGCATGTGGTCACCGCAAGCAGATCACTCGTCACCCATGTGCTGGGTGCCGGGCGACGCATGGATGTCTGGTTGCCTGCTCCCTGACTGGATGGTGATGCCACAGGGAGCATGGGAGATGTCCGGCCTGTCAGAACATGTTTCCGATGGTAAACTCGAAGACGATTTTTTCTTCACCCGGCATGCGCTTGAAAGGAAGGCCCCATTCGAATCGGAGGGGACCGATGGGTGAGAACCACCGGATACCAAAGCCCCAGGAGGTTCGAAGCATGGGTTTGTCGGTGCGGACGCCGGCCACGTCTGGATAGAGGGTGAAGTTTTCCGAGTCGTCGAAAGCGTTGCCCGCGTCCAGGAAGACCACGCCCTTGATCCCGACCTTTTCGAAGATGTTGAATTCCAGTTCCAGGTTGAAGATGAGTTCCTTGTTGCCGCCCTTCGGAAAACTGAACAAGGCAGCTCCTGGATTTGGCGAGACGGGAACCTGTACTCTCGGGCCCAAGGACCTTGGCCTGAACCCTCGCACGCTATAGATACCACCCACGAAGAAACGTTCGAAAATGGGAACCCCCTCCTTCTTGCTCGAAGCAATCATCCCGATCTCGCCGTTGAACTTGAGGACCAGGTCGCGTTTGTAAAGAGGGTAGTACCAACGGGTAAAGGCGCGGTACCGGTTGAACACGTTGTGTGAGCCCAGGTAGGGACTGGCGAACTCGATGGAGAGGTTGTGGTAAAACCCCTTGGTGGGAAACAGCCTGTTGTCACGTTTGTCCCAACTGATAGAGGCTCGCGCCGATGACGTGATGCCGTCATTGAACAGGTTGGCGATCACGGCTGTGGATGGCACGAGAATTTGACTCGTTCCACTCAACAGGACGTTGCTCCTGCCGGTATCCACCTTCACCTTTTCGGCCTTGTAGGTCAGATAGGCCCGCAGGTCGTGGGTGATGGGGTAACCCCATGTCAATGTGCCGCCCGTGGCATTGCGATTGAAGCTTTCGTAGGCGGTCAGGGAGTTATAGAGGGAAAAGGCGAAGGTCCATTTCGAATCGAGAAAATAAGGTTCTACGAACCGCAAGATGAAAATTTGTCGGAGACTCGACATCTGCGCCTGCAAGCTCAGGGTCTGTCCCCTGCCAAAGAGATTGTTTTGGGAGATTTGGGCTTGGGCAATGAAATTTTCCACGGAACTAAAACCGGCGCCGACCTGGAACGTCCCCGTTGGCCGTTCGGTGACTCGAATGGTCACGACAATCCGGTCGTCGGCCGTGCCACGCCTGGTTTGGAGCTTTACGGATTTGAAATACCCGAGTTGGATGACGCGTCGTTTCGACAGTGCCAGGCGCCTTGCGTCGTAGAGGTCTCCCTCGGAAATGACCAGTTCGCGCCGGATGACCTTGTCTCGGGTCTTGGAGTTGCCCACGATTTCGATGCGCTCGACGATGACCGGCTTGCCCTTTTCGATGTCGAACGTAATGTCCACCACCGGCTTGCCCACGTGGATGTTCGTGAGCGGAGAGATGTTGGCGTAAGCATACCCGTTGTTTTTGTACAATGCGGTGAGACTGAGCAGGTCCCTGGCGATGGTGGATCGCTTGAAAAAAGTGCCGGACTTGGACTTGATGCGCCGCAGGAATTGCTTCTTGGCCTCCAGGTACTTTTTTCCATCGTTGGGGCGGACTGGGATCCATGTGACCTTGCCGTGCCGTTTCACCTTGAGCAGCAGGTCCCCTTTGACATCGATCTTTCCCAGTTTGTAGCGTTTGCCTTCCACCACGGGAATGGTGATATACATGAAACGCTTGTCCGCCGAAAGTGAGATGATGGGTTTTCCGAGCCTGACGTTGATGTATCCGTTGTCGTAGTAGTAGGCACGGATCATCGTGAGATCCTGGTTGAAGTCCTTTTGTTTGTATTTTCCCGAAGAGGTAAGAAACGAAAAGAACCCACCGATCCTCGTTCGCATGACTTTGCGGATCTTGCTGGTGCTCAGGTGCCGGTTCCCGAGGAATCGCACATCGCGCACCACGACCTTGTGCCCTTCTTTGATTTTGAAGACGACATTCACCCGGTCCTTGCCCGCAGTCCGGATGCTGTAGTCTACCTGGGCCAGATAGAAGCCCTTGTCCACGTAGGCATCACGAATCTTTTCCGCGTTGCGGCGGACGGCATCCACATCCAAGATGCCGTTCTTTTTCAGGTCGATGACTTCGTTGATCTTGTCCAGATCGAGTTCCTCGTTTCCCGAGACGATGATTTTTCGGATGGTGGGTTTTTCCTTGACGATGTAGGTGACCAGCAGGCCGCCGGGCCCCGATGTCACGTCCACCTGCACGTCGTCGAAGGCCCCCATGTTCCATATGGCGCGTACATCTCGGCTCACACGGGCCATTTGGAATACCTGGCCCGGTTTGAGCCCGATGTGGGCCATGATGGCGTCTGTCTCTTTGTACTTGTTACCCTTGACCCGAACCTTGGCGACTTTCAACGAGACATCGGTTTGGGCCTGGGCGACCTGTCCCGCGAGCAGGAGGAACAGAATGGCCATGCGTGAACCCCAGGGCCTCATGCAGCCGCCTCCTGGTTTGGAGCCCCATCCACGATCTTCCCGTCCACCATGTGGACTTGTCTGGGTATCCTGGCCGCCAGGTCCCGGTTGTGGGTGGCCAGGATGATGGTGATATCGTATCGCTGATTCATTGCGAAGAACAGGTCGTGAACGCCTTCACCGGTCTTCGTGTCAAGGTTGCCCGTGGGTTCATCGGCGAGGAGGAGTTTGGGTTTCATCACCAGGGCTCTGGCCAGAGCCACCCGTTGCTGTTCTCCTCCGCTGAGTTGTGAGGGACGGTGCCCGAGGCGATGGGACAGGCCCACTGTTTCCAGGAGTTCTTCGGCCTGTCTGCTTGCTTCGGCTCGGGAGATGCGCTGGATCAATGCCGGAAGCATCACGTTCTCCAACGCAGTGAATTCCGGGAGAAGATGGTGTGCCTGGAACACGAACCCGATGTTTCGTCCCCGGAAATGGGCGAGTTCCGCCGAGGACATTTTTGTGATGTCCTTGCCCTCGAATGATATCGTTCCCGATGTGGGGCGGTCCAGGGCGCCCAGGACATGGAGCAGCGTACTCTTACCCACGCCGGAAGCGCCCTCGATGGAGATCATTTCTCCGACGCCTACATCGAGATCGATACCTCTAAGCACCGGGATGACCCGGCCTGCGAGGTGATAGTCCTTGTGGAGTTGTCGTACCGTGACCAGCATCGGCCCTCTTGGGACGGTTGTCGAGGCGGCTCGGACGGAGGCTCTCTATGTGCTTTGTCGCATGGAGACTCGAGTCGGAAATCCGCCGAAATCGAGACGATATTTCAAAGCACAACGGGCCGTGACTGTCAACGAGAGTCACGCTTTCGGCTCAAAAGGATTTTGTCGATTCCCCGGCGGAATGCCGTGCCAAGGGTTTTGATTGCCAGGGCATCCGCAGGGAAACGGGCTTAATTACATTCGAATACCTGCCACTCCACGATGACGGGATTCGACTTCTGGCCGGTCACATCGGTGGCATAGACACCGTAAATCCGCAATGCGGTCGTCTGCACCGGGTTGGAAAATGTGAAGGTCCAGTCGTCGGTCTGTCCCGAGATGGTACCCGCGCTCTGCCATCCCGATCCATTCCAGAACTGGATCTGTCCTCCCGCGAGACTTCGACCACTAGAAGCGCTACAGCCCCCAGACCAGGCATTGACGGTATCGATGCTCAGGCGCGCTACAGTGACCTGGCTACTCCATGTGAGTTGCGCCCAGGAAGCGCCCGGAGATGATCCCGCGCTTATCCAGTGAGGCGAATAGCTGGAGCATTCATCCTGTCCATGGCCGTCGTTCATGTTTTCCGGTCCGTATCCCGTACTGGTGGTGCCGCCTCCGGAACTCGTAGCCGTTGCTCCCGTAGCAATGTTGTGATTCGGATCGCACTCGATTTGGCAGGATGCACTGCATCCGTCCCCGTTGACAGTGTTGCCGTCGTCGCACTGTTCTCCACTGTCGGTGACGCCATCGCCACAGCGGTGATTGGTGCAGTTCGTGCGGCATGCGTCCGGCTGGCTGTCACTGTTTTGATCGCCGTCGTCGCATTCTTCGCCAAGGCCGGTCTGAGTTACCCCGTCGCCGCAGAACTCGTCGTGACAGGAGGCATTGCAGCCGTCACCGGGATCGTTGTTGCCGTCGTCGCATTCTTCGCCAAGGCCGGTCTGAGTTACCCCGTCGCCGCAGAAC
>CAZIJS010000151.1:0-11395 GCA_964539505.1 uncultured Myxococcales bacterium | reverse complement strand
CGTAGTTGAGTCCCTTTTCGGCGAGCCGGGCCAGGAGCGCCTGGTCCAGAGATGCCTGCGTCGCTGTGTCGCCCAAGTGCGCCTTTGCCGCGATACGACCCTTCCTGTCCACCAGTTCCACGAGGGCCGGGACGATGTGGCCCTGGTATGTCGCCAGGGTGCGGGCTGCATTCTTTGGTGTGGATTGGACATGGTCTCGAAAGATGTCTTGGATGTCGGAGGCGGATGCGAGCCTGTTGGCGTCCGCCGCGGTCTGCTGAACCTGTCGAAGGACCAGGTTCATGGCGATCTGCAGACTTCTCTCGGTGGCCGCCGGATCATTGATAAAAAGGCGGTCGGTGGCGTTTTTGAGACTGAAGGCGCTGACTGCAACGAGGGGTACCAGACCGGCGATGCCCAGCCAGATGGCGAGTTTTGTGCGCAGCTTGAGTCTGATGGGCAGTTTTCGCGCCAGTTTTCGTAGAGGCTTGTGTCGCGCCTTCATTGGTCTGTGCTCATCCGAACCGTTGCCAGTCGCAGGATGGATGTGGGTTGGAGATTGAAGCCACTCAAACGTCTCGATACCGCCACCACCAATTTCGTATAAGCCAGGGGAATCCATGGGGCCTGCTTGGCCACCAGCACCTGTGCCTTCTTGTAGTAGTCGGCTCGTTCGTTTCGCAGCCTGGCCTCTCTTGCCGCATCCACCAATGCAGAATATTCCGCGTCGTGCCAAAAAGACATGTTGAGAGGGCTTCTCGGGGACAGGAGCGTGTAGAGAAAGTTGTCGGGGTCTCCGTTGTCTCCGACCCATCCGTAGAGAGCCAGTTCCGGCTCGCCGCGTTTCATGCTGGCCTTGTGTCGCGAGAAACTCTGGGCCACGATGCGCAGCGGCATGCCGATGCGTTCGAGATCCTTTGCAATCATTCGTGCCGTGAGCAGCGGCCTGGGCAGGTAAGGCCTTGGGGTATCCATGACGAAGAGCGCGGGGCGGTGCATGGGGTCGTCGTGGTATCCTGCGGCGGCAAGGTCTTGGCGTGCCCGTTTCGGGTCGTAAGGATAGGTTGCCACCTTGGCGTTGTAGGCCCACTTGATGGCAGGCGGCAGAGGGCCCCGGGCCGGTTCTGCAAGTCCTTGATAGACGAGTTTGACCAGGGCTTTCTTTCGGACCGCGCGGTTCACGGCCCATCTGGCATAGGGATTGTTGAACGGCGGTCGAGACGTGTTGAGGGCCACGTAAGCCACGGTGTTTCCGCGGACGGTCACCACCTGGAGTTCCGGGTGGAGTTGGATGAGCCGCTGCGTGTCTGGATCGATGTCGCGCATGATCTGCGCTGCGCCACTTTCCAGGGCGAGGAGCCTGTGCCTGGCATCACGGATGGCTCGAAACACGATGCGTCCCACCTTGGGATGCTTTCCCCAGTATCCGGAAAAGGCCTTCAGGGTCACTGTCCCGGCCTTTCGGTCGCGGGCCGTGACCTTGAACGGCCCCGTGCCGGCACTGACCGAGTCCAGGTCGTCGTGATGGATTCTGGCCGCAGAGGGGCTGACGATGCTCACGGGAAACATGGCCAGTGATTCGAGGAAAGGAGCGAAGGGGCGCGTGAGCAGGAATCGGACCTTGTATTCGCTCACTCGTTTGACATCCTGGATGATGTCGGAAAACGAGCTGTTCCAATACACGAAGTCTTTCTGGTGGAGCCCGCCGCGGGCTTGCCTGAGAAACGAATAGACCACGGCGTCTGCATTCATCTTGGTGCCGTCATGGAACCGGACATCTTTGCGCAGCGTGAAGGTCCAGACCTTGAGGTCGGTGCTCCTGGTCCATCGCACCGCAAGCCCGGGCTGCACTTCGAATCCACCGGGAGCATAGGCCACCAGGGTCTCGTAGACCTGTGCGATCACGTCCATGGAATCGATGTCTGTCGCCCTGGCCGGATCGAGCGTCGAGCTGTCCCTGGCACGCACCACGACAATCGTCGTCTCATCCCGCCGCGGGGATGACGAGCAAGCCGGTTGACCCGCCAGGAGGGAGAGGCCGACAACGAACAGAAGATGTGTCATTTCGTGCGACATGGGTTCGATGCCCATCATTTTACCAGAAAGAAGCCCCTTTGGAGACAGGGTCGATACAGTCTTTTCCAGCACCCCTGCAATGGCGGCGTTACTGCCTCGTCTTCCATTTTAATGTGACAACGCCCTTGGGGCCGGCAAAGCGCAGTCCGAACCATCGAATACCGGGATCGAGGACCTTGCGGCCCGACAGGAAGGCCGAAAACCGGACTTTGTACGCATAGTAGAACGTCTTCGTGTAGGGAAACATGGCCCGTTGCGATGCCGTGATGGGCAGGATGCGTTCGACGGTGATGGGTGGCAACGCGTCACCTCGATCCGTCACGAGGCGAATGTGCCAAATGGAGTCTTTGTGGTCCAGATCGTTCCAGCGCAGTTCCTGCGTGGTGACTGCGAGATAAAATTCGTTCGACCTGGTTTTGTCCGCAAGGAGTTTGTGTCGAAACTCGATGGCCTCAACTTTGGGCATGCGGAACATCTTGGCCCATCGAATGGCATAGGCCGTCGTAAAATCCCAGGAGAAATACGTGGCCGTGACTTTCAAATTGGTGTCGAAGTGGTCGAAGACCCGACCGCTCCTGGTCCATCGACCAAGGACTTTTTCATAGTCCGAAGATTTGTAGTGGCGTGGGCCCTGTCCGAGATCCAGTCCAGGATGGCTGCATGCCGCTGCCAGAAAAGCGGTCACGAGGGCAACCATCCTGGAAAGTTTCATGGCGTTTGGTCCTCTCGGACAGACAGGGACATGAAATCTTCCCTGGTGAAGACAGCGTGGAAGGGCGCCAGCTCTGCAATGGCCTGGGCACCGCCTTCTTCTCGCCTGTCCACCAGTGCCAGGACACAACGCACGTCCACGCCCAGATCGCGCTCGGCCGCTTCGATGGCCCGGATGGTGGACCCACCCGTGGTCACCACGTCTTCGAGGATCGCCACCATGGTTCCCGCTTGGATGGTGGTGGGGGCTTCGACCTGTCGTCCCGTGCCGTGCCCTTTCGGTTGTTTGCGCACATAGAAGGCATCGAGGGGCCGACCCTCGATCCAACTGGTCAAGGACGTGGCGCTCACAAGGGGATCGGCGCCCAGAGACATACCTCCTACCGCCGAGACGTCGGGAAAGTCGCGGGCCAGGATGTCGAAAAACAGCGAACCCACCAAAAAGTGGCCTTCCGATGTGAGCGTGGTCCGACGACAGTCGATGTAGTAGTCGCTCTTTTTTCCGGATGCCAGGACTACCGGCCGGCGCTCGTAGGACCAGGTTGCCAGGAGATCGAGGAGACGACCCTTGCGTTCCTGGAAGGACGGTTTGTCTCGGAGGGACATGGCGCCTATTTCTTTTTGCGGACCTTCTTTTTGCCCTTGGCAACGGAAGGTGGTTTCGGAGCACTGCGCCTGGGTTTGGGCTTGGGCGGCGGTTTCGGTGCGGCCTTCGCTGGTTTCGATGCAGGCTTGGATGCTCTCGTCGATCGAGAAGTCCGTTCCGGTTCTTTTCTGGCCGGCGGAGCGGCTCGTTCCCGGGTCCTTGCAGGTGCCGGTCGCGCCGGTGCGGGGCTTGCCGGGGTCGGCCTCGATGAAAACGTCGAGCGCGGCCTTTCGGTGGTTTCCATTCGTGGGGGCTCTGGTCTGGCACGATCGATGTCGCCCATGTCCACGTTGCCCTTGAAGGATGCACCTGCCACGATGATGACCCTTGGTGCAGTGATGTCGCCCACCATGCGGCCGTCTTCGTTGATTTGCACCACTTCGGATGCCCGGATGTTTCCCACCACCACACCGCTGACCACGGCGTTTTTGACGTCCATGTCCGCCAGAACGATGCCGCCGGTTTCCACCATCAGGGTCTTGCTCAGGGTGATGGTGCCTTCCACCCTTCCGCGGATGGTCAGGTCCTCGTCGCCCTGGAGGTTGCCTCGGATCGTGGTCTGTTCACCGACGATCGTCTCGAATGCATTGTTCATCGGTCGTATCCTCTCGCGAGTCTTCACCCTCCGCATGCCGGAGGGGACGATCATTGCTGATGATCAGACGCAGACGATCAGACGTCCATGTCCACGTTGCCCTTGAACACCGCTCCGTCGGCGATGATAATTCTAGGAGCCTTGATGTCGCCCACCATGCGGCCGTCGGAGCGGATCTCCACTTTGTCGGATGCGGAGATGTTTCCGGTCACCTGGCCGTTGATGGTGACGGTCTGGGTTTCGATGTCTGCTTCCACCACTCCGGATTGTTCCACGAAGAGATTTTCCTTCAAAATGATCTTTCCCTTCACGGTTCCTTCGATGGTGAGGTCTTCCTCGCCGAGAATTTCGCCGTCGATGACGATGGAGCTGCCGATCACGGTGTTTGCCATGGCTCAAAGCCTCCTTGTGTCGTTCCATGCGGAGCCGCGGCTCCGGGTGTTCTTGGTTTCGTTTCCTTCTCGTCGATCCCTGCGTTGGTTCCAAAGTTGCGGTCTGTCGGCTATTTCCGCGCAGTGACGCCTTCGGGCAACTGCACGTCCATGTCGATGTTGCCCTTGAACCGAGCGCCGTCTTCGATGATGACCCGCGGAGCGCGGATGTTTCCCACGACTTTGGCATCTGCGTTGATGGTCACGCTGGCGTGGGCGGCCATGTCGCCGTTGAGTTCGCCGTTGATCGTGAGATCCTCGACCTCCACGTCGGCTTCCACCACACCGCTCTTTTCGATGGTGAGATGATTGCCGAGGGTGATGGTGCCCTCGATGCGTCCTTCCACCACGAGATCTTCGTTTCCCGTCAGGTTTCCTCGAATGGTGATCTCCCGGCCGATCACACAGGGTCCTTCGCCTGCCATGTGCCTCCTCCTTGGATGCCCGTCGGTCCGCTTCCCGGACTGCCGGGCGGCCCAGCGACAGCGAGCCGTCGCTGCCTGGTTTCGCGTTTTTGCGGCCCTTGGCCGATGTTTGGGGGATGCTAGCAATCGGGCGGTTCCTTGTCAACGCGCATGGCTGTCGAATCTGCGATCATCGTGATGCCTGCTTGATTTTTCGCGATCCTGATCTAGCTTTCCACCTGGGCTTGGATCCTGGAGACCGGGTTCAGGTCCAGCCACGATGTGCAGACGAGGGCTCGGCCGATGCATCGTGGCACGAAGGCAGGTCCCAGGTGCGTTGGTGCATCGGGGCTCTCCCATCGAAATGAATCGTCCCGAGGAGAAGACCTTGGAACATAGAGATTCCAATCAGGAGAAGCGGACGCCGGACAGGATCCTGCGTGTGGTGGCCGCGGTGATCCGTCGCAACGGCGACTATTTGTTGACCAGACGGGCGGACAAGGCGGTCTTGCCCGGTTACTGCGAGTTTCCCGGTGGAAAGGTCGAGCCGGGAGAGACAGACGAAGATGCCTTGATGCGTGAGGTGCGTGAGCGACTCTGTGTGGATGTCGAGGTGGGCAAACTCCTGGCCAGAAGACGGCACGACTACGGCACCTATCAGGTGGAGTTGCTCATTTACGGGGCATCGATCGAGAGGGGGGAGCCCTGCCGGGGCAACATTGCCGGGTTTGCCTGGGTGCCCGCCGACAAACTCGAATCCTATGAGTTCCCACCGGCGGATCGGCAGACCACCGCCCAGTTGCTCGGCCTCGGGGATCGAGCAGGGTGAGTCGAGTCTTGAGGGAGACGCATCGAGACGGCGGTGACCGGGCCCCTCATTTGACGGTGGGGGCCAGATCACGCCCGGGTGTATCCTGGCGCGTCTGGCTCTTCGTCATCTTGTTGGCCGGAGGCCTCGCAGCGTCCCTTTTTCCCTCGGTCCGGGCGCACCTTCGGCCCGAGGAACTCCGGGGCTGGATCGGGGCGGCGGGCTGGAAAGCCTTTCCTGCTTATGTGTTCGTCCTGGTGCTGGGCGAATTTTTGTGGATGCCCAGGATGGTCCTCATCACCGCCGGCGGCCTGTTCTTTGCGCCCTGGATCGCCGGGGGATTGTCTGTCCTGGCCGACCTTCTGGGTGGGAGCCTCTTTTTCTGGATGGCTCGATCCCTGGCCCGGCCCACGGTGGAGCGGTGGCTGGCGGGGCGCAGGCGGCTGGAAGCTTTCGCCGACCTCGTGGCCAGGCGGCACGGTCTGTCCGTGGTGGCACTCCTGCGCATCAGCCCGGTGGCGCATTACACGGCCTTTAGCTACGGCTGTGGTCTGTGGGGAATTTCTTATGGGCCGTATTTGGCGGGAACCTTTTTCGGGGTGTTGCCTGGCGCCATGCTCTATCCCTATTTTGGAAATGCGGCCATGCATCCCGGGTCACCCGCCTTCTGGATGGCTCTGACGGCATTGGTGATCTTTCTCGTCGGCACTCTGTGGCTGGGCCGTCGCCTTTCCCAGGAAGCCGAGGGCAGTGATGTGCTCGATCGACGGAAAGGCGCAGAACCAGGCGCTCAAATCGCTGGTGGCGACTGATGGCGGCGGGGAGAATTTTCCAGCGGGAGGTGCGAATGAAAAAACACTCCAAGGCAGGCCCTGCGAGACAATCGGACTTGGATGGGCATGCGGCCCAGGTGGCCGTGGGAGGGACGAGGGCGACGGCCAACGAGGCAGGAGGGGACAAGAGTCCTGAAACGAGAAAACCAGGCCGTGGCCCCAAGCCTGAATGGCTCAAGACCAGGTTGCCTGGGGCCGGGCAGTACGCAAAGGTCAGGCGTCTGCTGCAGGGCCTCCACCTCAACACCGTCTGCGTGGAAGCGCGGTGTCCCAACCTGGGGGAATGCTGGGGCCGGGGCGCGGTGACCGTGATGATTCTCGGGGAGAACTGTTCGCGTCGCTGTCGGTTTTGCAGCGTAGGGCATGGCAAGCTCGTCGCCCCGGACCCAGAGGAACCCGAGGCAGTGGCCTCGGCCCTTGCCGAGTTGGGGCTGTCCTATGCCGTCTTGACCTCTGTGACCAGAGACGATCTTTCCGATGGAGGGGCTGCCCACTGGGCCGCCGTCATCCAGGCGGTGCGCAGGGCTGCCCCGGAGATCGTCATCGAGGTGCTCGTGCCGGATTTCGGGGCAGACGAAGCAGCCCTGGAACTGGTCTGGAAGGCACGGCCCGATATCTTCGGACATAACCTGGAGACCGTGGCCAGGCTGTCGCCTGCGATCCGGCCCCAGGCGGACTACCGCCGCAGTCTGAAAGTCCTGGAGGCGTCGGCCCAGGCAGGCATGGTGACCAAGTCGGGGCTCATGGTGGGCCTGGGAGAAACGAAGGAAGAGGTGGGAGACGCCATGGCCGATCTGCGGGCGGTGGGGGTCCAGATCGTGACCCTGGGCCAGTACCTCCAACCCACGCGCAAACAGATCCCGGTGGCCCGGTACGTGACACCCGAAGAATTCGACTGGTATCGCCGTGAGGGACTGGCCATGGGATTTTCCCACGTGGAGTCGGGCCCCCTGGTGCGGTCATCCTACCGGGCGGACCAGGGCGCTCGGGCCGCGGGAGTCCTGCCTGGTCCGGAGGGATCCCAGGTCGAGAAAAGTTCCCCTGTTTCGTGAGTGGGTTCCCACGGACTTTTGTTTTCATAGGGGGGTGACGCCAGAGGGCTGTTGCAGCAGGGGGGCGTCTTCGGTCAATCTTTTGGCGTGATGTCCTCGAAGACTCCGTTGGATCGGTTTTTACGGACGTTGTCCCAATGGAAGTAGCGTCCGTTCATGGCCACGTAGACACCGGGAGGGAGGGTTTGGGCGAAGGCCAGGGCACTTCCCAGATTGAAGAGACCGTCGGAACTTCCGAAAGTGTATGGGATGATGGCGCCGGTGAGCACCACGGTTTTGTCTGAGATCCTGGGGCCGAGATATCTGGCAGTCGTCTCCATGGTGTCGGTGCCGTGGGTGACCACGATCCGTTGGGCGTCGCATTCGATGCAGTTGGTTGCGATGATGTCTCGATCCCTGTCGGTCATTTCCATGCTATCGACCATCATGAGGGTCCGCACCTCCACCGGGACCAGGCAGCGCCCGAGCTGGAGCATTTCACGGATGTGGCTGTCTTTGAAGAAGAGCTTTCCCGTCAGCTCGTTGTATTCCTTGTCGAACGTTCCACCGGTGACGTAGAGTCGAATATGCATTGGTGTTCCTCACGATGGTTTGAAAACGGCGTTGCGGCCGTCGGTTGGGTTCGAGTTCACATCCAGGCTGTGAGCAGGGCATTGAGAACCTGGGCGGCAACGATCTGTGCCACGATGGCCAATGGATAGGCCACCGCGTAGATGCCCGCCGGGTCTTCGTTGTCGAGTGCAGAGCAGCCCGCTTCCATGGAGGCCGTGTTGGCCACGGATCCGGCCGCCAACCCCACGGTTTCCACCGCATCGGCCTTGAAGACGCGCCGGAGCAGGAGGAGTGCCGTGAGCATGCCGGCGATCACCGCCGCCACCGCCGGGATCAGCAATTTGGGCGTTTCGAGCAGGCGACCGGAAGAAAGGCCGGCTCCTGCCATGGCGCCCAGACTCACCATGAGCAGCAGGCTGCCCAGGCGGCGCAAGACGAGAATCCCGTCTGGGGGCATGGTGAAGATGGCCGGCCCGACTTTCCCGAGTCTGCCGGCCACCAGGCCCACCGCCAGGATGCCCCCGGCGATGCCCAGACGCAGGTGGATGCCCCCGGGCAGCGGGATGGGGACAAACCCCAGGACGGCGCCTGCGGCCATGGCCACGAAGGCAGGGGCCAGGTCGGTTCGGTGGAAGGCCTGGATGTCGTTGCCCAGGTGGCTCACCAGTCTGTCGGCCTGGTCGGCTTTGACCACCACGGTGAGCTTGTCTCCATAGTAGAGGATCGTGGTTTCCTTGGGTTGGAGCGTGATGCCACCGCGCCGAATCTTGGTGATTACTGCGTCGAATTGTTCGGGCAATGCCAGTTGCCGCAGGGTTTTTCCAACGATTTCCCTCCTGGTGACCATCACCCTGCGGACCACAACGTCTCGTTTCTGCTGGATGGTCTCCGGCGTGGCCTCACCAAGGGCCACGCGGCACTTTTCCAACGCCTCGGAAGAGCCCACCGCCTTGACGAGATCGCCTCTGTGCAGGGTCTTGTCGGCTGTGGCCGGCTGGACCTCGCCTCGGCTCTCGATGGCGGCGATCACCGCTCCTGTCATATCTGCGATATGGAGTTCTGCGAGGCTGTGTCCGTCGCAGGCCGGGTTGGTCACTCGAAAATACCCGGTCCGGATTTCGGGCTGGCGCTCACGGAGTTTCGCAGCGTGTTCCTCTCGGGCTTGGGCCGGGCTGGTCCGCAGGACAGCAGGCAGCATCCGCACCATAAAGATGAGCAGAAGGAGGGCGAAGGGAAAAACCAGCCCGAAGCCCATGGTCAGTCCTGGACCAGGAGCCTGTTCGGCCACCGATGCCAGGGCCAGGGGAGAGTTGAACACCCCGCAGAGGATGCCCACGAGGACGTGGCGGTCCAGGTGCAGCGCCAGCCCGGTGGCGAGCACCACCCCGGCCATGACCCCGGTCACTGCCGCCACCAGACCAACGAGTCGGACGGCGTCTTGTTTGAAGGCCTCGAAGAACCCCGGGCCGGCCTGCAATCCCACGGCATAGACGAAGAGGGCCAACCCGAAGTCCATGACGAACCCTGAGACGGCATGCCCGCTCCAACCTGCGGCGATGCCTGCCAGGAGCACCCCGAGACCGCTCAGGCTCACCGACCCGATGCGCAAGGCCCCGATCATGGAGCCTACGGCCGTCACGATGAGCAGGAGAGCCAATGGATTTGCGAGAATCTGTCCCATGGTCCAATCGTCCGTTTCGGCCCTAATAAGCACGGCCCAGAGACAGTGCAAGGGAAATTTTCCTTTGGAAATGGTTTCGTGCAAAACCGTCCCGGTTTGAGGCTGGGTTTTGCGGCAGGTGGCAGCGCAGAGGAGTAAGGAACGAACCTTTCGTGCCTCGGCCCAGACTCTTGTTGCGTTCTCTTTCAATAATGATATGAAGCCAAGACCTGGCAGGTCAGATCTGGTGTGATGTGCGATCCGATCTCACATGGGGCCATCGCGTGGGAAAATTGGGCCGACCTTGGTTCCCGTGTCCCTGGAAGGGATGGTCAAAAGCTGGGTGGAAACGCCGTTTTTGTTTGGAATATCGGTTCGTTGTGTTGACTGGAGTGTGTTTTTTCGAAGCAGTAGAAAGTTCGAGGAAATTGCCTTGACAGGGTACCGACCGTCCCTATAATACCGGCGTTCTCAAGTGGCAAAAGTGCCAAAAACGGCCGAAAATCGGCCAAAAAACTCGGTTTGGAGTGTGCAGTACGATGCCGACGATCAATCAACTCGTGCGCCGCAAGAGGAAAATGCAGACCAAGAAGACTTCCTCTCCCGCGCTCAAAGGGTCTCCCCAGAAGCGGGGGGTGTGCGTCCGGGTCTACACCACCACCCCGAAGAAGCCCAATTCGGCTCTGCGGAAGGTGGCCAGGGTGAGGCTCACCAACGGGATGGAAGTGACCACTTACATTCCCGGTGAAGGCCACAATCTCCAGGAGCACTCGGTGGTGCTCATCCGAGGTGGTCGAGTCAAGGACCTGCCGGGCGTGCGGTACCACGTGGTCCGAGGCACGCTGGACGCAGCGGGCGTGGAAGGCCGGCGTCAGGCACGTTCCAAGTATGGGGCCAAGCGGCCGAAGTAACGGCCAAGGCCGAAGGGAGACTGAGTTTTATGCCGCGCAAGGGTAATGTTGTCAGACGAAGGCCGAATCCGGATCTGCGATACGCAGATGCGCCGTTGGAGGTGCGTCGCCGGATTTCGAAGTTTATCAATGGAATCATGTGGGACGGCAAGAAATCGACGGCGGAACGAATCGTTTACGGGGCCTTCGATATCATTGCCGAGAAAAAGAAAGAAGACCCGGTGAAGGTCTTCGAGAAGGCTCTGTCGAACGTGCGCCCCCGTCTCGAGGTCAAGAGTCGTCGGGTGGGCGGATCGACGTACCAGGTGCCGGTGGAGGTCCGCTCGGACCGTTCGGTGGCCCTGGCCATGCGGTGGCTCATCGGCGCGTCACGTAACCGAGGGGAACACATGATGCGCGAGCGGCTGGCGTTGGAACTCATCGATGCAGCCGAGGGACGCGGAGTGGCCTTCAAAAAGAAAGAAGACACCCACAGGATGGCGGAAGCGAACAAGGCGTTCGCACATTATCGCTGGTAGGAGGACGCCCGACCCAGGCGGGATTGGCCCGCAATCAGTCATCAGGCTGAATCGGCGCAGCCCTTCTTCCGGTAAGCGGCTCTTCGCTGCGAAAAGCCGAACTGCCGGGACAAGGGCCATAGGTGTCTGGAGCGAAACGAGCCGCAGGCCGGAGAGCGCAGGGCGCGCAGGAGGACAAGATGGCGAAGGAGAAATTCGTACGAGACAAGCCGCACGTCA
>CAZIJS010000150.1:0-11426 GCA_964539505.1 uncultured Myxococcales bacterium | reverse complement strand
AATCGAAGTTCTTCCAGGGGCTGACCGAGGGGAAGCTGTATGCCACAGTGTGCCGCAACAAGGGCCATGGCTGCCCGGCAGGCGACAGCGGCGAATACTTCCTGCCTCCCAGGGCTTATTGCCCCGACTGTCTCGAACCCATGGAGTGGGTGGAGATCAAAAATCCCAAGGCCAAGATCCACACGCACATCACGGTGAAGTATCCAGGAGCCTTCAACAGACTGCCGCAGCCCTGTCACCTGATTTCCGTAGAAATCGAGGGCGTCACCACCATCATGATGAGCTATTTGGTGGGTGCTGAACCAGAAATCGGGATGGAGATCGAGCCTCGGTTCAAGACCGACAACCCCACCTATACGATCCTGGACCTCTACTGGGTTCCCAAGAAGTCAGCCTGACCATCTTTCCATGGATGGAGGTTTCGTTGCGAAGGGCCGGGCCCGCAGCGGGCCCGACGCCCCTTCGTCGCGCAGCAGGCAAGGGTCGCAGGCTGGGCCCGTGGGCTGGGCGCTCGTGGCCATCGTGCTCATCAATGTGACCAAGGGCGGGTCTGTCCTGGCCATCAAGTTGGGGTTGGAAGGGCTCTCGCCCCTTTTGTCGGCGGGGCTGCGCTTTTCCACCGCCGGGCTGTTCCTCGGCGTGTGGCTGCTGTTTCGTCGCCGCTTCGCAACGCGATCCGGGAGGACTCTGCGTGCCGAGTTGTTTCCCCAGGGCCTTGGAAGGTGGCTGTCAGGGGCTGCCGTCCTCATGTCGCTGGCTTATGCTCTTTTCTACAGTGCTCTCAATCTGTCTTTGGTGTCACGGACAGCCCTTTTCGTGAATCTCAATCCGTTCTTCGTGGCCGTGCTGGCCGCGCTGTTCCTGGGAGAGCGACTCGGTGGGCTTCGGTGGCTTGGGATTGCAGTGGCGTTTTCCGGGGTGCTGTTCGTGGAATGGCACAGCCTGGTTCGGTTCGGTTGGTCGCAATTCGGGCTCGCCGATCTCTTGTTGGTGGGTTCTGGTCTCGCCTGGGCGAGCCAGGCAGTGCTCAAGAAACATATCGCGGATCGGGTGCGTCCCGAAGTCCTGACGTTCTGGGAAGTCTTGATGCCTGGGCTCATTCTCCTGGCCTGGGGATCTGTCAGCGAGGGCTGGGGGGCGATGCGCCTGACCGGCGCTGCGATCTGGTCGTTGCTCTATCTCGTGGTGCCCGGAACCGTCTTGGCATTCGTGGGCTTCAACTGGGTCCTTCGCAGAGCAGACGCCTCCCGGGTGGTGCCGTTTTCGTTTCTCATCCCAGTGACAGCCTTCACCCTGGGAACCACGGTTCGAGGCGAGCCGTTTTCTTGGTCCCTGCTCGTTGCCATGGCCTTCGTGGGCCTGGGACTCTGGCTCGTTTCACAAAACAGCCGGGGCGGGGACCGGGGCGGACCAGAGAACGGAACGACTCCGCCACACAAAAATTGAAAAGAGACGGCGAGAGGACTTGCCCCGTCATCCTTGTTGTGTCATGTTAGCTAGCAAGGACTTGCTTGCATGGAGGGGTCATGACACAGAGAATGTCCCGGGAAGAACGCCGACGTCAGATAGCCGATGCGAGTCTGAAACTCATCGGCGAGCATGGTTTGAGGGCCTTTACGGTAGCTCACATCGCAAAGGAAGTCGGGTTGAAAGATGGGTCGCTCTTTCGGCACTTCAAAAACAAGGAAGGCATCGTGGATGCCGCCATCGACAGGCTCGAGGAAATCCTTGCGGAGACCGTGCCACGGGGAATTGCGGAACCCACGGTGCGACTCCGCCTGTTCTTCGTGAGCCGGGTGCGAGCAGTGGTTCGCCATCCCGGGGTGCGGGTCCTCGTGCTCTCCAACGACCTCATTCATGCCGGGGGAGCAGGCGTGGAGGCGAGGGTCGACCGTTTGCGCATGGAGGCACAGGAATTCATGCGTTCTTGTCTCCTGGAGGCACGAGACAAGGGCCTGATGCGCCGCGAAGTGGACGTGGAGCACCTGTTGGTACTGCTCCACGGGGCGGTGATGAGCTTGGTGTTTCTGGCTGGACGAGGAGCCGGCGAAGAGGATGTCGCTCGAAGAGCAGAAGGGGTGCTCGACACCTTGTTGGGCCTGTTGAGGAGTTGAACCCATGAAGATATCGGAGTCTTTCTTTCGCCAGAAAAAGCTAGCAAGTATTTTCTTGCGATTGTCTCTGGTGGCGATGTCCTTGTCGGGGCTGCATGCCTGTCGCCCTGCAATGCCGCACCACGGAAGGGATCGTCCCCTCGCCGTTCGGGTGATTGGAGTGCAACGCAGAGCGCTTCGAGACAAGATCGGATACGTGGGAACTCTGCATTCGAGAAGGGAAATCAAGGTCCTGGCCAGGGTGGCGGGCCGCATAGCCGCGCTTCCTGTCCGGGAGGGGGTTGTGGCGCGACGAGGCCAGACCCTCGCGGTGATCGCGGCGCCCGAGATCAGCGCCAGGGTCAGCCGTGTCTATGCCGAGGTGTCCCGAGCAAAAGAGGATTCAGCCTTCTTGTGCAGGTTGGCGGAGATTGACCGGGAGCTGCTCGGGGCCAAGGCCATACCTCGTATCAAGATGGAGCAGAGCCGGCAACGCTGCATCACCAGCAAGGCTGCCCTGCGCGCGGCCAGAGCCTCTCTGCGCGAAACCAAGGCGGTGCGTGGAAAGACCCTGGAGCGGGCTCCCTTCGATGGCATGGTGCTCAAGTGGCTCGCACAACCAGGGGAGAATGCGATGCCCGGTCGGCCCATTCTCTTGTTTGGCGGGGAATCCAAGGAGGTTCGTGTGTTGGTGCAGGAGGGGGACATCGAGGCGGGAATCCGTCCTGGAACCCCTGTGGACGTGACACTGGGGCCCGGTAAGGTATTTCGGGCTGCTGTCACCCAAGTGGCCCCCATGGCGGCTGGTCCCGGGCGGATGTTCGACGTGCGTGTGGCTTTGCCGGACGTTGAGGGCCGTCATCTACGTCATGGAATGTCCCTGAACGTTGCTTTCGTGCTGCACGAGACGCTGGGGGCGACGGCGGTCCCGAGCCAGGCCGTTGCAAGACGGGCAGGCAAGACCGGGGTTTTCACCCTGCGCAACGAGCAGGCACGGTGGGTACCCGTGACTGTTTCCTACGGGGAAGAGGGCTGGGTTGCCGTGCGAGGCAAACTCACGGAAAAAGACATGGTCGTGGTGGGCATGCTGGATGAGCTGCACGATGGGATGCCAGTTTATCCGGTTCGGGCCCGGATGGAAGAGCAATGAGTTTGACAAGGGCCACACTGAGGAATCGACATGCCATCTGGGCATTGGTGATCGCTGCCGCCATTTTCGGCGGACGGGCCTATGTGTCCATTCCCATGCAGTTGTTTCCCGACACTGCACCGCCTCTCGTCAATGTCCTGACCGCCTATCCCGGGGCCGGCGCCAAGGACGTGGATGAAAACCTGAGTCAGAAACTCGAGGCGGAGTTTGCCTCCCTGGAAGGCGTCGTCAAGATCCGCACTACGTCTCAGGACAACCTCTCACTCGTCTCGGTGGAGTTTCAGTATGACAGGGATGTGGACCTGGCGGCGGTGGATGTGCAAAACGCCATCGCCAGGATCCGCAACGACCTTCCGAAGGGGATCCGCGAACCCCAGGTGCTCAAGTTTTCCACTGCAGACCGCCCGGTGATTTCCGTTGGCGTCATCGCCAAGGACCTGGTTCGGGCCCGCAAGGCGACCGAAGATCGGTTCGCTCCCGAGATCCAGCGTATCGAGGGCGTGGCGGCGGTGGACGTGTTCGGGGGCCACAAGCCCGCTCTGCTCGTCGAAGTCTCCTTGCGGGCATTGCAGGCCTACCGGATTCCTTTGCCCAAGCTCATTTCCACCATCCGTTCCTCCAACAGCAGCAGGCCCGCAGGGCTCATTCGGACCGAGACCAGCCAGACAATGTTTCGCCTTGAGAGTCGCGCGGGGTCGGTGGAGCGGGTACGGCGCATTCCCCTGACCCTGCCGGATGGGTCACGGATCCTGCTGGGGGAGATGGCGCGGGTTCATCTGGGATCCCTGGACGACGATTCTCTGTTCGCAGTCCGCGGGGAGACAGCCATTGCACTCCAGGTCTTCAAGACGACTGGCGCGAATACCGTGGACGTGGTCCGTCGTGTCCAGGAAAAGTTGAAGGAACTGGAACGTCGGTATCCTGATTTTCGATTCGTGGTGGGGGACGAGAGTGCCACGTTCACCGAGGTTTCGGTGAACAATCTCCTGGACAATGTATGGCAGGCCCTGTTGTTCGCCTCGTTGATCATTTTTCTGTTTCTGGGAAAAATCGGTTCTTCAGTGGTCACCATCGTGTCGATGCCCCTGTCCTACGCATTGACCTTTGCAGCCATGTACGGCTTTGGTGTCGAATTCAACATGGTCACCCTTTCAGCGGTGATCCTGGCCGTGGGCATGGTCGTGGATGCCTCGGTGGTCATCTTGGAGAATATCACGAGAAAGCGGGAGACCGAGGGGCTGTCTGCCGAGGATGCCGCCATCCAGGGAACCGACGAAGTTCGGTTGGCGGTTTTGGCTGGTGTGGCCACGACATTGGTGGTGTTGGTGCCGTTGCTCTTCCTGCATGGGTTCATCGGCAAGACGTTCGGCCCCTTGGCGCTGACCCTGATCTTTGCATTCGCCTCATCCATCCTCGTGGCGCTCGTCCTGGTGCCCGTGCTCACGCTCTACACCGCGAAACAGAGCCGGCTGGATCGTTGGTCTGAAATCCTGGTTTGGCCCTTTGGATGGATCATGGCAAGACTGCGGGAGGGGTACGTGTCTCTCCTTGGGATCGCCTTGCGACACAAGGTCGTGACCCTGCTGGTGGTTGGGGCACTCTTTGCGGGGTCGGTGGTGGGCCTGCGGAACAGGGGAATGGAAGTCTTGCCCAAGATGGATGGCGGCAGCTTTTTTATCACGATACAGACCCCTTCGGGTTCCTCCCTGGACCAGACCAGGAAGGTGGTGGGAAATGTGGAGGATATCTTGCGCAGGGTGCCGGAGGTGAAAAAATTCCAGGCGCAGATGGGATTCGAACACGGGATGCGATCCTTCTCGGCTTTCGGGGTTCAGGGGCCGACCCAGGCATCCATCACCGTGACACTCACCGACCGGACAGAACGCAAGCGAACCATCTGGGAGATTGAGGATTGGGTGCGCGGTCAATTGGCTGCCATTCCCGGGATCCAGACTTCTGTGGTCAGGGAACTGGGAAACACGGCCAAGTCCACCACCGCCGCTCCCATCGTGGTCCGCCTCACCGGTGACGATCCATTGGTCCTGGATCGTCTGGGCAACGAAGTCGTGCATCGCCTGTCCAGGGTGCCCAATGTAGTCGAGCCCACCAGGGCATGGCGTTTCGATCAAAAACAGGTCAAGGTCCAGGTAGACGATTTGCGGGTGGGAGAACTGGGACTGTCGCCTGATGCCATCGCTGCCACCATGGCGATGGGGTCCTATGGCGTGATGGCAGGTGATTTTTATGGTGTCGAAGGAAAACCGGACCCCATCCTCGTTCGGTATGGGAAGCAGGGGATGGCGACGAATGCGAGTTTGCTCGACTATCCCTTGTTCGTACCGAACAGCCCTGCTCCGGTCCCCCTGCGGGCCGTGGCGCGTTTGACCACCACGAAAGGGCAGGGGTTGGTCACCCGGGAAACCCTGGCGCCGACTCTGGAGGTCACGGCTTTCACCCAGGGACGGCCCTTGCACTTCATCGTCAACGATGTCGAAAAGGCGTTGTCAGACATGCGCCTGCCCCGCGGGTACCGGATCCAGTTGACAGGGGAAAAGTCGGATCTCGCTGAAGCACGTTCCGAACTTCTGGGAGCCTTTGCCGTTGCGCTCATTGCGGTTTACCTGCTCCTGGTGGGACAGCTTCGTTCGTTCCTCCATCCTCTGACCATCATGATGAGCATTCCCTTGAGTCTCATCGGTGTGTTTGCCGCACTTTGGATAGCGGGAAAGCCGGTTTCCATGCCCGTGATGGTGGGGTTGATTCTCCTCGTGGGTACGGTGGTCAACAATGCCATCATCCTCATCGATTTCATTCGGCAAAAGAGGGAGGCGGGCGCAGAGCGACGCCAGGCTCTGCTCGATTCGGTGGAGACCAGGTTTCGGCCCATCATGATGACATCTCTGTCCACGATCGTGGGAATGATTCCCCTGGCTGCAGAATGGGCACTGGGGGCAGAGCGTTTCTCTCCGCTGGCCACTGCTGTGATTGGTGGGATGACAGCGGCCACTTTTCTTACCATGGTGGTCATCCCCGTGCTCTACGATCTCTTCGATGGGTGGCATCAGGCCCTGACAAGAGGCCTGCATAGAGAGATGAGCCGTTCCGGGGAGTGACGGAGATCCCACGACACAGAGACGTCGTCTCTTTTTCCCGAGTCCGTTGTAGGGGCGGCCGGATGGTTTCTTCCCTCGAAACGCAAGATGTGGTTTCCATGTGCTGACAGGGCCGGGTCTTGTTGCTATAACGCAGGTCTCAGCGGAGCCCTTTGCCCTGTATGAGTGTCTCCGCCGGCTGGAGGATAGGGTATGGAACACTGGGCATTGCAAGGAAAGAAGATTGTCTTGGGAGTCAGCGGGGGTATCGCTGCTTACAAGGCTGTCGAACTGTTGCGCCTGTTTGTCAAGGCCGGAGCTTCAGTGCAATGCATCATGACCGAGGCTGCCACGAGGTTCGTGGCGCCCTTGACGTTCGAGGCCCTGTCCGGCCGGCCCGTCCCAATCGGCGTGTTTACATCTCCGGGAGAGTCGGGAGGGATCGATCACATCCAGGTGGCACAGCAGGCCGATCTGGTGGTGGTGGCACCCGCCACCGCGAACAGTCTGGCCAAGTTTTCCGGAGGGTTTGCGTCCGACATGCTCAGCGCCGTGCTGCTCGCCACGAAGGCTCCCGTACTCTTGGCGCCCGGGATGAACGTGGAGATGTGGAACAACCCCGCCACCAAGCACAACTTGGAGATTCTTCGCAGTCGTGGGATGGCGGTGGTGGGGCCGGAACCAGGCGACCTGGCCTGTGGGGTGGTGGGCATGGGCAGGATGTCCGAGCCCCTCCATGTCTTCGATGCAGCAGTAGATTTGGTGGCACCCAACTGGCTCGACGGCCGGAAGATTCTGGTCACAGCAGGGCCCACGCGGGAAGCCCTGGATGGGGTCCGTTTCTTGAGTAATCGGTCCAGTGGCAAGATGGGGTATGCATTGGCCAGGGTCGCTGCGGCCTTGGGAGCCGAGGTGCGGCTCCTGTCAGGTCCCACCTGTCTGCCAGATCCCTGGGGAGTCCAGGTGAGTCGGGTGGAGTCGGCAGCCCAGATGGCCGAGGCTGTCTTTTCTTGGATGGATTGGGCCGAGGTCATTGTCAAGGCGGCTGCAGTGGCTGATTTTCGTCCCTCTGCACCGCTGGATGGAAAGCTGGACAAGACCGAGGCCGGTGCGAACTGGCACTTGGAACTGACGGCGAATCCGGATATCTTATGGCAGTTGGGTCGAAGGCGGCATGGGTCGCGCCCGGTTCTCGTCGGGTTTGCGGCGGAGATGGGTGGTGATTGGGAGGCACGGGCCAGGGCAAAGATGGACCGAAAGGGCTGTGATCACATCGTGGTCAATGACGTGAGTCTCGCTGATCGCGGATTCGAGGCCGAGTCGAATGCCGCGGTGCTCTTGTCGCGAGATGGCGGGCGCCGCGAGTTCGAATTGATGCCCAAGGAACACCTTGCCATGAGACTGTGGAATGTTTTGTCCCGGGAGATCGAGTCCCGGAGGGAGGTGGATGGATGAAAGGGACCATCATCAAGATGGGGTCTGGGTTTGGCACGATCCGGTCCGAGGATGGACAAGAGATGCTCTTCGACATCACCAAGTGTCGCTACGAGGGGCCTGAAGAGGGAGACAACGTGGAGTTTGACGTCAAGCAGGGATGGGATGGCAAGCCGAGGGCCATCGACGTGGTTTGTCCAGACAAGCCGGACAAGGCAAAGTAGCATCCTGAGGGTCCGTTCGGTCCATCGTGCTGTTCATCGACTATCTCAGGCTCCGGTCGCGTTCCAGACCCAGTCTGTCCATTTCCCGCATGACGAGTTGCAGGTCGTGCCAGGCAGCCCGCTTGCCTTCGGGACGCCGAAGCAAGTACGCCGGGTGGTACGTGGGCATGACCGCGATACCCTTGTAGTCGTGGAACGCTCCCCTCAGCGAGGAAAGGGATGCATGGGAGTCGAGTAGGGTCTGAGCGGCGATTCTGCCCAGGGCGACGATGATGCGAGGCTGAATGGCCCGAATTTGCGCTTCGAGAAAAGGCAGACAGACTGAGATTTCTTCCGGCAGGGGGTCCCGATTGCTCGGGGGGCGGCACTTGAGGATGTTTGCCACGTATACCCTCTTGCGGGAAAGTCCCATCGCCTTGAGCATCTTGGCCAGGAGCTCTCCTGCCGGGCCCACGAATGGCTGTCCCTGGCGGTCTTCCTGCGCACCGGGTGCCTCGCCGATGAACATCACCTCCGCCGAGGGGTCCCCCTGTCCAAAGACGATGTGACGTCTGCTTTCGGCCAGCGGGCAGCGCCGGCAATTGCCCAGGATGGCCTTGATTTTGGCGATGCCCAGCGCCCCGGGAATGTCGATGGCCGCGAGCTGCTTGGTGACATCTCCCGTGTCTCGATCCGACGCTGTCGTATCAGCAGAGGAACTCTGTCGAGGTGGGCGAATGCCCGGCGCCGGCCTTTTCGGCGCGGGACGTCTGTGCTCCCGGCCCTGGGCAGCACCGCGTTTTTGAGGGGCTGAATGTGGCTGTAGCGAAGAGGACAGCTGGCCGGCGACAGCCTGTTGCGTGGCTTGTCGCTTGGGTTGCTCACCAGGAGACACAGATTTTTGTGGTTGGGGCAGGGGGCCCGGGATCAAGACTTTGCCCAGCCGGTGGGTTCTTTTCAAATGGGCGGCCAGCGCCCCTGCGAGGCTCGCCAATTCTTCGCGTAGGTCTTCCATCAGGGTCTGCGCAGTGGCGGTCTTTTTCCTTTGGGCTTTTGCCATCGAGAAGGCTCTTTGTAGATCTGGAAGAGCGGATAGGAGCCCATGACAAAGATGTCCTTGTGGCCCTTGACCTGGACATAGTATTGATTTCGTTGCGCTTCCTTGCCAACCAAGATTTCGTAGGTCTTGGTCTTCGTCTTGATGGTCACCCGGCCCTTGGGTTTGTTCAGACCCGTCTTGGATGGACTGGTTTCTTTGGCGAAGGACTTGGCCTTGAATCTCCCCTTGAAGATGTCTACGACCCGTTTGACCATGGGACGATTGAGATTCTTGTCCAGGTCCTTCGGAGAGAGTGCCTTCCAGTCTTCTCCCTTCTTGACCAGGTGCACTGTCCCTTTCTCATGCCGCACCGTGATCTCGGTGATGTCTGCCGGATTGAGCTTCAAGACGGTCTTGTCTTGGAACTGCACCGAGGGCATCGTCAGCGTCTTGGTGCTATACGACCGGATGAGAAAGACCTGCGGGGAGTCGAAGCGCTTGACATAGGTGGCCTTGTCTTTGGGTTTGTCCTTGCCCACCAACAACACGACCATTTCATAATCTGGGCTCGCTGCAAAACCTGCCAGGCGCCGGAGGGCCTGGGTCAGTTCTGGACTTTCGGAGCCGGTGACTTTCTTGATGAGTGCCAGGAGCTTGGGATCGAGCTTCGACGGATCCGCTTCGGGCAGAGGGGGGGCGGCTGTTTTCTGGTCAGACTTGGCTTGCGCCTTGTCGCCGGTCTGTTTCGCGGCCTTCTCCCCAGTCTTTTTCGCAGCCTTGTCAGCGGATGTCTTGGTTGCGTCATGGGCCTTCTTGGCGGATTTGTCACCAGTCTTCGATGCGGCCTCGTCGTCGGTCTTCTTCGTGGCCTTCGTGCTCTTCTTTTTGTAGACCGCGATGACGATGCGGCGCGGGTTGTCCAGGCCGACCTGGTCGGGCTTGGCATCGTCGGCGAAATCCTTGGCTCTGAGACGGGAAAACGTGGATGCCACGCGGCCGAGATCGCTTTGACCCAGGACGCGGATTTCCGGCCTGGCCGAGACGAGCTTCCAGTTTGCGTATTTCTTCGTGCGGTCCGTCTCGTCGGGATTCCTCGATGTGGCGATGATGGTGTCCTTGTCGAGCATGGCGAGCAAGGCCATGTCGTCCCTGCTTTTCTTGACGATTGAATCATCCCGCCATTTTTCCAAGGGCTTACCGAAGATATATCGCGCCGAGCCACCGAGTTTCCAGACTACGTTCGTCCCGAACTTCCGGACGGCCGTGTAGGTTTCCTTGCGGCTTCCCACCGTGGCGGTGATGGTCTTTCCCACGAGCATGTCAGCCAGGAGCCTGTCACCGGCAAAGACACGCAACCTGGTGGCGGACGCATCGTCTACGCCCAAATCTTTGAAGTCGCCCTGGCTTTTCGTGAGCACTTCCCAGAATTCGAGCCGTTCGAGCTTGGAGAAGAGTCCGCGAATAGCCGAGGCGCTGGCGGGATATTTCTTGGGTGAAACGATTTCCCACTGTCCTACGTCCATCTTTTTCGTTCCCGGCGCAAGACGCTTGATGACCAGCGTCTTGCCTTTCTTCGTCAACTCGATCCGGTCCACGTTCTTCCGGATGGGGGAAATCCATGCAGCCCGGGCCTTCGGATCCTTCGGTGGGTTCACTTTGAGTTCTGGAAACGGATAGGCTTCAGTGTGCTTGCGGACCCCCCTCTCTCCTTTGTTGAGTAAGACGAGGGCGGTCACACCGACGACGACGACGAGTCCCAGGACCACAGCGACCTTCTTATCCATGTCAGCCTCCTATGGCGAACCTGTGGGTCAGACCGATCTTGGCTGTATTACAGCAGTCGGACATCCAAAGGAACTGAATTCATACTTTGGCTCTTCTTCGGGAGGAACGACGCTTCGCCCAGAGCACGAATCCCGCGAGGAGCACGAGCAGGGGCAAGCCGAGCATGTTGGCCGTTTTGATCAGGACGATGGTGCTCCTGTCATCGGGAAGGTCCAGGGTGCGGTCCTGGGCCATTTTGTTGCGGAGCTTCACGAGCGTTTCGTCCTGGGCGAGCCAGTCCATGATGTTTTGCAGGTAGAGCATGTTGGGCGGCATCTGGCGTGAGAGCCAGAGCATGTCGGCATCGCCGATGACCACCACGCGGGCCGTTTTCAGGCTCTGTTTGGGCGTGGCGTCCTTCTTTGCATCTTTGGCGTCCTTCTTGGCCGATGCGTCTTCCGGCAGAGAGGGTAGGGTCCCTTCCACAGCCACGCCGATGAGATAGGCTTCGAGTTTCGTACCTGCCGGGGGCTTGGGCTTGACCTGGATGTTGAAAATGAATGGCGGCTTCTGCGTCCAGGCTTTGGCCGTCGTGGAGAGCAGGGGCAAAATGTGGAAAGGTTTGTCGGTCTTCTTGCCGAGGTAGGCCTT
>CAZIJS010000149.1:0-11429 GCA_964539505.1 uncultured Myxococcales bacterium | reverse complement strand
TGGTGCCCGTGAGGGGATCGAAGACCTCCAGATGTGCCAGGGTGGCTTCGTCGAGGACCATGGAGTCGCTCGTCTGGTAGACCACCAGGTGGAGTGGGGGCAAAACGCCCGAGGGAATGGTGTCGGCCAGGTACTGGATCACCATGGCAGCAGGTGCCAGTGCGTCTGTCGGCAGGTGGGCCAGATCGGAAACGGGCTGTTCGGTGAACTGACTCAGCATGGCGAGCAGGGTCGTTTTGTCTTCGTCGCCATCTGGGAGGCGGCGTTCTTCGACCATCGGCCCAGGCGGGGAAAACAGCGTTTTCAACGAGTCGGCGTGGCCCGGCGGGACGAGTACCTGCCTGGGCCTGGTTCGGGCCAGTTCGGCATCCAGTGCCTCTGGGCCGTCGAGGACCGTGATCCGGAATTCTCCCGTGGAGACGTCGGCAAAAGCATAGCCGAATCCCCGCTGTCCCTCTTGGCGGGGAGCAAGGGCTGCCAGGTAATTGGGCCGACGGGCATCGAGTTGTTCCATGTCCAGGATCACACCTGGAGTCACGACCCTGGTGACTGCCCTTCGGACGATCCCCTTGGCCTGTTTCGGATCTTCGACTTGATCGCAGATCGCGACCTTCTGCCCCGATTCCACCAACCGGGCCACGTATCCTTCCAGGGTGTGGTGGGGGACACCGCACATGGGAACCGGGTTTTCCTTGTTTTTGTCCCTGGTGGTCAGGGTCAGATCCAAAAGGCGGGATGCCAGGACCGCGTCTTCGTAGAACATTTCGTAGAAGTCCCCCAGGCGGAACATGAGGAGGGCGTCTGGATATCGGCCCTTCCATTCCAGATACTGGCGCATCAACGGTGTTGGGTTCGACGTGGGAGACATATTTCCTGCCGGCGGCCCCTTGCATCCAGGGCGTTGTTTCACAGACTGTTGCATAGACGAGTCGAATGTGTTTTTTTTGCATTCTGACCAACGCAAGTCAAGCCAGGCTATAGGACCGGCGGTGGATGCCGGAGAGGAGGTTGCACAGCATGGATTCCGAAGACCTTCGTCCCACAGAGCGCGTGGCCCTGCAGTTCGAACCACCGCCGGACAGGGACCAGGGACCGCAGGAGTCGGGCGCGTTGACGTCTCATGATGTCGTCTGTGGCCTGATGGAGGCGGTGCGTCCCATTTCCGAAAAGTCCAGGGGCGGCTCTCACACCCAGGTCCTGCTGTTGGTGCCCGACCGGCTCGAGCGGGTCCTGGCCCGTTGGATTGACGAGCAGGGGCGGGATTCCAAGAAGGAACAGGCGAGAATCGAAGCTTTTTCCCGGCGGCTTGCCGAGCGGTACCTGCTCAAGGTCGGCAACATCGAGCTGTTCACCATGCGTCTTGGCGGCAGTCGTGAGGCGGTCTTGCCCAGGGCCGAGATTTCCGAGGTGTTCGGCCCGATTGGGTACAACCTGCATCCCTCCTTCGACAAGGCGGTCCAAGACTCCCTGGAAGCCTGTCGCGAGATTCCCTATTTTGCGTTTGGAGAGCCTGCCGAGCAGTTCGCCCCCTTCCTTCCCGACGTCATCCGTCAGTTCGTCGAGGGACGACTCGATGCACTCCCGGAGGGTGACGAGTCCGGCCTCTTTCTGGTCTATGACGTGGACGCGCGCAGGGAACTGACGGTCTACGAAATTTTGGGAGAAGATCCCTACTTCGAGAAGGACTTGCCGAATTTCGAAGTGCTTCGATCCTACCAGGAGCATGTGCGTGCCCAGCCGCTCGACAAGCGCACCACCGAGCGACTGCGCGACTTTTTCAATGCGCCGGTGACCGTTGGGGTCCGAGACACCCTTCGCTGGCTGCTGGGCTCTCGCCACACCAGGCTGACCTGGAGCCAGGCCCGTCTCATCATCGAAGATTGCTTCGACAAGCATGGTCACGAAAATTATCTCCTTCCCGAGACCACGGTCTATGCCCCGGCCCACACCATGTCTCGGAAGAAACTGGAGGAGACTCGCCGCAAGAACCAAGAGGCGGTAGCTGCCTTTGCCTGGGACCTGCGCAAGCGCCTCCCGCTCTCCCTTTCGCGCGCATTGGGAACGGACCTGATGGGGCAGATTGCAGAGCAGATCCTGCGCTACCACCACGACTATCCGGCATTCGTCATCGAGCCGTTCAGCGGATGGATCAGTCTGGGAATGCTGACGTTTCTGGAACGCCTTGCCTACTATGCCGTTTCCCATGCTGCGCGTATGCGCTATCCAAGGCGTCCCAACGTGAACGTGGCGGCCGCGCTCTATCGCCGGGGCCTTCTCTCGGAAATCGATGCCCGTTTGGGAATAGATGATCGCAAACGTTTCATTGGGATTTTGCAGCAGGCCCTTGCCGCATACATGCTCAAAGGCGGCGTGGCCGACAGAGAAGGACGCCTGAGGCGCTACGAGCAGGTGACCACCACGTTTTTCACGTTCCAGGAGCGGGCCGATTGGATTCGTCCCGGCGAGAAATTGCTCCATGTCGTGTCTTTGGAGGGATTGGCCAAACCCGAGTATCGATACCTCTTGCGCGAGTTTCCCGAGTTGGCAGAAAAGCTCGTGGTCTTTTTCACCATGGTGCTCCGGTTCTTTTTGGATACGGATTTCGTGCCGGACCTTCGTCCCGACGAGGCAGGGGTCAATATCTTTATTCTGGGAATCTGGGGCAACATCACGGAAAACGTCATCATTCTCATCACCGAATCCGAGGAGGACGGTGAGACGCACATCAGGATCCGGTTCGTAGACAACAAGGACCATTTCAAGGCCTACCGCCGGGAAGTGGACAAAGACCATCCCCTGGGCCTGGCCAAGCACGGGTTGAGACTCACCGGCCCGGTGGTGGAGCCAGCCATGAAACGGGCCGTGGCCGAGTTTGTGGACCTGGTCTACGAAAACCGCAACGGTACGCTGCCCAGGCCCAAGCGTACTTTTCCCGAGGCCGCGGAGCGGGCGGTGGAAGTCTCCGCCGAGATGGTGCGTCAGGGCGTGGAGGAAACCAACGAGACCATCCGGACCATGGTCACCGACACCCTGGATGACACCACCAAGGTCATTTCCCGTCTCGTGCGCAACGTCTTGCGCAAGCCGCCTGCCGTGCGCCGCTTTTGGAGCAGCGCCGGGAAGTGACGCAGCCGCACAGAGACAGCGCATCCTGTTTTCCCGAAAGCCCGATATGCTGTTGGTGAAAGTGGGTTGCGTTCGGTGCGATTCGGCCCATCTTTTCCTTGCCCCTGTCGGTGGTTTTGGCTAGTAGGGGGGCACAAAGCCATGGCCATCGGCGGCATGATTTTTCTGTCGGGCCGGAACGCGGGATTGGGAGCATTTTTTCGAAACCTCGGCTAAAACCAAAATATTTTGCCCTGGTTTCAAGGAGTCGGACGATGGATTTTGCATTCAGCGAAGAGATTGAACTCATTCGTGATCAGGCGCGGCGGTTTGCCGAGGAGCGGATCAAACCCCTCGTCGAGGAAGACGAAAAACACCACAGGTTCCGTCCGGACCTGGTGCGTGAAATGGGCGAGTTGGGTTTCTTCGGAACGGTGATTCCCGAAGAATACGGCGGCACCGGCTTTGGCGGTTTCATGGCTGCGGTGGTAATCTCGGAGGAGTTGGCCCGGGTGAGCGCATCCTGGGGGCTGCCCATCAACATGCAGATGATGGGGCCTGCCCTGACGATTTCCATGTTTGGCACAGAGGAACAAAAGAAAAAGTATATTCCCAAGCTCGTGACCGCCGAGACCCTGGGCTGTTTCGCAATGACCGAACCCAACACCGGTTCGGACGTGGCATCCATGAAGACGAACGCCCGCAAGGAAGGGGGCAAGTGGATCGTCAACGGCCAGAAGACCTGGATTTCCAATGCCCACGTGGCGGACGTGGGGCTGCTTTATGCGATGACCGACCCCAAGGCAGAACCCAGGCACCGCGGCATGACCGCGTTCGTGTTCGAGCCGAAGAATTGGCCCGGGATCGATGCCAAGCCCATCGAAGAGAAGTTCGGCCTCTTTTGCGCCCCCACCGGTGAACTGTTCTTCGAGGACGCAGAATTTCCAGAAGACGCGGTCTTGGGAGAAGTGGGCAAGGGGTTCAAGATTTGCATGACGCAGCTCGACGCCACCAGGCTCTCCTGTGCGGCCAGGGCGTTGGGCGTGGGCCAGGCTTGCCTGGAACTCGCCCGGGACTATGCCCTGGAACGCAAGCAATTCGGCCGACACCTGGCCGATTTCCAGATGATCCAAAGTGACCTGGCGCAGATGTATGCAGAGCACGAGGCAGCCAAATATCTGGTCTACAAGGCGGCCTGGAAGCGAGACAGGGGCGAGAGGGCCACGTTCGAGACGTCCACCGGCAAGTACATGGCTGCCGAGGCCGCGGTGCATGCAGCCAACACGGCCATGAAGATCCTTGGGTCCTACGGCTATTCCACCGAGTATCCCGTGGCCAGGTTTCTCCGGGACTCGAAGTCCTTCCAGATCGTCGAAGGAACCTCGAACATTCAGAAAATGATTATTTCCGGCTACGTTCTCGGCCGGCGCAAGTAGGTTTTCCACGAGGAACTTCTCCCCCCGGTCCTGCCCTGGATCGAGGGATGCGACGAAGGCGGAGCGGAACATGGAACCCATTGCAGACAGCGCCCTGGTGACCAATCTCGAGACGGGTCTTCGGATTTTTGCCGTGGGCTTTTCAGGCGTGTTCTTGAATCTCGCTCTCATCATGGGCGTGCTCAGGTTGATCGGGTGGGGTGCCGATCGCTACGAGGAACGCCGCAAGGCATCCGAGGCTGCATCCGGGAATGGATCGAAGACCGAGAAATGAAGGAATCGAGCCCAATGGGTTCGAGACCCCAGTGGGCTCGGAACAATGAGCCGATGCTTCGATCCTGCAGCGGGTCGTACCCTTCGCAGGATCGAGAGAAACGAGACAAGGAGGCGGCAGATGGCATCTCAGGTTGTGGCTCCCATGCCGGGCAAGGTGATCGAAGTCATGGTGAAGAAGGGTGACCAGGTTGCAGAGGACCAGCCGGTGGTGATGCTCGAGGCCATGAAGATCGAAATGCCCGTGGTGGCCGAGAGCGGTGGAACCGTGTCCGAAGTTCTCGTGGAGGCCGGGCAGACCGTGGAATCCGAACAGGTGCTCGTCACGATCGATTAGCCGACAGACGGGTACATATTTTCAGCGTGATTGTCGAGACTCAAAAAAACGGGGCCTGAAACGAGGCCTTCGGATGGGTTCGTGTGTCTCGACGCGTTCAAAAACGAGGTGACGCGGTGGACCAACTCTGGAAGGTTTTCGAAAGCGTGATTCATCAGACCGGGTTTGCCAATTTGACCTGGCGCGAGCCCATTATGTGGGTGGTTGCCCTCACGTTTCTCTACCTGGGAATTCGCAAGAAGGTCGAACCCCTGTTGCTCGTGCCCATTGGTTTTTCCGCCTTGTTGGTGAATCTCCCGCTCGCTGGATTGATGGATGCACACCATGGCCTGTTTTGGTATTTCTACCACTACGGACTGGAAACCGAGATCGTGCCGTCCCTCATTTTTCTCGGTCTTGGTGCGCTCACCGACTTTGGTCCCCTGCTGGCGAATCCCAAGATGCTGCTGTTGGGAGCGGCAGCCCAGTTCGGCGTCTACGTGGCCCTCTTTGGTGCTCTGCTCCTCGGCTACAGCCCCGCCGAGGCAAGCTCCATCGGAATCATCGGGGGGGCCGATGGTCCCACCACCATCTACACCACGGTCAAGCTCGCTCCGCATCTTCTCGGCGCAACGGCGCTGGCGGCCTATTCATACATGGCGATGGTGCCCATCATCCAGCCGCCGATCATCCGCTGGCTTACCACGGAGGAGGAGCGTAAGCGGGTGATGAAGCAACTGCGTAGCGTGTCGAAGACCGAGCGCATCCTGTTTCCCATCGTGGTGGCCATCGTGGTGGGCCTCCTCGTGCCTGCCGCGGCACCCTTGATCGGGATGTTGGCCTTGGGAAACCTGTTTCGGGAATCGGGCGTGGTGGCCAGGCTCAACGATGTTGCCCAAAATGCGCTCATGAACATGGTGACCGTGTTTCTCGGGCTCGGTGTCGGTGCGACCATGGCGGGCCATAAGTTTTTGCAGGCCAAGGTCCTCGGGGTATACGGCCTGGGTCTTTTCGCGTTCTTCTTCTCGACGGTTGGTGGGATCCTGTTCGCCAAGTTCATGAATCTTTTCCTCACGAAAAAGATCAATCCCATCATCGGCGCTGCAGGAGTTTCCGCCGTCCCCATGGCGGCCAGGGTGGCCCATGTGGAAGGCCAGAAAGCCAATCCCAGAAACTATCTCCTCATGCACGCCATGGGCCCCAATGTGGCCGGGGTCATTGGCACCATCGTGGCGGCGGGCCTCTTCATCGCCATGGCTCGTTGAGGTGATTTTCTCCCACTGAATCGTCACGGCCTGTTTCGGGAAGGTCCCCGGCCCGCATCTGATGCGGCGTATGTTGCCTGCTCATTTGGAAAATGTGGGTGATGTGGTGTTGCCGCACCCCAGCAGGTGGCCTTTTTTATTGGCATGAAGTGGATTCGTAACAGGTAATGCATAAAAAAATGTAGGGGAGATCCCTTGACCTTGCCTGGATTGCGAATAGATCCTGCAAGGCCCTGAAAAAGCCGGGCCGGCTGAGACCCGGCTGCAGGTTTCGATGGGGCTGGGGCAGGTCGAGGAGACGACTCGATGGCCGGACTTCGACATTCTTTTTTTCGGTGGTCGGTGGCTGTGGCCGCCCTGACATGGGCTCAACCCGTTTGGGCCGAGCCATCGCGATCATCCCTGGTGGTCCAGCCAGGCAGCCCACGGCAGAGAGATGGATCCGAAGGATTCAGGGGCCGGGCCATATCGAACGGGGAAACGGATTCCTTGCGCTCCATGCGGCGAAGCCCCTTGGGGCGGGCCGTTTCGTTCCTGGCGGCCTACCATGGAAATCGTCTCACGGATCAGCGGGCCGAACGACTGGCATCGCTCTTTGCTTCCTACGGCCGCCGCTGGGGCGTCAACCCGTATCTCTTGGCGAGTGTGGCCTGCCAGGAGAGCATTTTTCGGTCTTTCCCCAGGAAGGTGCGGGTTCGACGTTGTCGCACGGTGATCCGGAAGGGGAAGGCAGAGACGGTCTGCGAGGAGCACTGGGCCGGCGAGCGGGGAATGATGCAGGTGGTACCCTTGTATGTCAAAGAGGGGTATCGAGCCTGCACCGGCCGCAGGCGCTGGCACCGATTGTCCGATCTGATTCCAGCGGACGTCAACATTTGCGTGGGGGCCTGGCTGCTCGCCCACAAGCGCCATGCAATCCTGGTCCGGATGCGCCAGGGCAAGGGGTTTATGGTCCGTGGGGCAGAGGGCTCGTGGCTCAAGCGCTATGCCCCTTGCAGCAAGAGGCACCGTCATTTCTGCGAAGGAGACATGGCCGAAGTCTGCCGGAGGTACTGGTGGGTGGCCTCCTACAACTGGGGCAGCCATCAACTCCTTTGTGGGCAAACAGCCAGGGGCATCGATTTTACCGGCTATCCCATCAGGGTGCTGGGAAGACTTGCCTATATCTGGAAGCGTTTTGCTCCTGATCGTGAGATTTGGAGCAGCCCGGAGGACTACGAGTTTTCCCGTCTCCTGGCCAGGGGACGGCGCAGTTGGCTCACGGGCGGGAAAACCATGGCGAGACGCGAATCCTGGGTGGGGCTGCGCCTGCGTCGCCTGGATCGCCTCTTCGAGTTGGTGCGTCCGGAGGTCTGGTGATTACCTGGAAGAAACGTCATACCGTTTTTCGTTTGTGCGGATGCCGAAGATGACCACCATGAGGCACAGGATCCATGTGGGCCATGTGGTGGAATCTCCATCGACGGAGCAACTGCATCCGTTCTGTTGTGTCGTGACGTCCCCTCCGTCGGATGAGGATGTTTCTCCATCCGTTCGTTCCGCGTCAGTCTGGACAGAACCGTCGGTCCCTCCCACATCCAGGCCGGCGTCTTCCATCGATTGTGCCACCACGACGATGGTGGCCGAATGCCACCCCTGAATGTCGGGCTGTGGCTGCTGGTCCTCCACGGGCCAGCCGCTGCGGTGTTGGGGCGCATTGTTTGCAATGGCCACAGCCAGGGCCGAATACGTTTCTCCTATCGCCGGACGGTCCGGCGCAAATTCGAGGTGAGATCCGGCCTGGCGGGCCACGCGTCGTCCGTCGAGGTAGAGGAGCACTTCCGCGATGCCGTTGGGATGGGTCGCATCCACCGTGATGGCTTCGTCCACGGGGAGTTGGGTGCTCATGGAAACCTCTGGGCGTCGTGCATAGGGACTCGCAAGCGGGTCGCCGAGGGTGAGATTGACCCAGTAGGTGTAGCGCTGGTTGAAGAAGTAGCTTTCTGCCAGGTTGTAGCCAAAGGTGTAGAGAAGCAAGACACCTGCATTGGGAAAGACATTGTTGAGCGGTTCGGCCACGGTTCCGTGGGAGCCCGTGGCACCACTTCGGATGAACCGGGCGATGGCGGTCTGGCTCTCGCTTTCAGGGCAGACCGAGCCGTCTTCGTTGCAAAAGAAATTTCTCGGAGCTGCTCCGGTGGATGTCAGGTTGCCCGTGATGGCGCCCGGAACGTAGCTGTTGCCTGCAATGCCGTCGCGCAGGTTCGCCGTGCCGGTCAGATAGGCGATCACGTTGTGACCCGACAGGGAGCCATCGAAGGCGTCGAGGTACGAGGCGTTGAATCCGGCATCGGCCAACAAGCGCGTAGCAAACTCACATTCCGGGTCTCTGGCTCCGCGGGCCGCGTCGGAACCAGCCATGCAGAGAATCTCCGCGGTCGGGAACGTCCCGTCGCAGGCCACCGACCGGTCCACCAGCGCTGCGGCGTCGTCGAAGTCGAACCCGTCGAGTCTGGTGACGATGAAGAGATTTCCGGTCATGTCCCACGGCCCTGACTGGTGAGGATCGCTGGATCGAAAGCTGTGGGGAAGTTGGTTACTGCGCACGATCCCTGTGGCAGCGTCGTACCAGCTCGAGTATTGATTTTGGACCGTGAAGTCGCCGGGCTGTCGGTTTCCCTGGATGAAGACAGGGTTTTGGATGCTTGCCTGGTAGTGGCTTCCAGACTTAAGTTGCGGCTGGCCCGCCAGGAATGTCGAGTCGCTGGTGCGTACGCTGTCGAGAATCTGCACCATGGCCGACAGGCTCGTTTTGTAGCCATTGTTCGGCAGGTCGACCAGGTAGGGCAGCCCCCGGATGATGACGATGTAGTCGATGTCGTCGCGATCGGGAATGGCATCGAGGCATTGGACCAGCGGGTCATGAATCAATCTCAGGTAGTCGGTGAAGGAAATCGCGCGGCTCGTGGGATCGATGCCATCGATTCCGCAGGACCTGTTCGAGGGGATCTGTCGCTGGTGCATGTAATACTGCGCGAGAGCTGATGCATCTTCACTGTCTGCGTTGAAGAGCACGAGGACGTTTTCCGGGCCGCCGCCGGCCCGGGCCGAGGTTGGGAACGATGCTGCGATGCCTGCCACGACGAGGGCCGCGAGGATTTGTTTGGAGATTCCGTGTTTATTCATCATGGCCTCCTGCCGTCTTGGAGTCTTTGATCCGTCGAGGAGTAATATATGCCCATCGCCGTGATTGCGATACCAGTTTGCCGGGCTGCCCTGTGCCTCGTTCGTCGAGGAAGGTGGCGATTTCATCGGCAGATCGTGACATCGGAGAGTGGGGAGGGTGGAGAGTTCGTTTTCATTGAATCAATGCCCATTTTGGGCATAAAGTTTCAATGAAGTAGGGACGTCATGGACGGATGGGGCTTTTTGAGCATATCACCCGGAGGCGTAGAGATCGTTTCGCAGAGGATAAAGCGATGCCGAAGGGCTGTCGAGGAATGGAGATGACAAGAATCTGTCTTGCGCGACAAGGCACCCTACCACCAGGGGACGATGAGAAAAGAGAATGTGATGCAGGCTGTAGGTGACGGGCAGAGATTGTTGATGCGTGGTTTCTCCGTGGCTGTTGCTGTTTTGTTTGCTCTGTCATGGGGTGGTCTGTGGGCGGCATGCGGTGCCAAATCCACCGGAGGAACGCTGGACGGCGGCGGGGACGGCGGCCGCCTGCAAGACGGCGCATCGAGAGATGGCGCCACCCGGGACGATGCATCGAACCCCGAGGCGGGTCGGGCCGATCGGGATGAAGACGGGATCGTGGATTCCCAAGACGACTGTCCAGACGTTCCCAATCCCTCGCAGGTGGATACCGACAACGACGGCCGCGGTGATGCCTGTGACGACGGCGACTCAGACGGGGTGTTGGATGTCCAGGACAACTGCATCGGCCAGTACAATCCCGGTCAGGAGGACGGAGATGCAGACGGCATCGGGGATGCCTGTGCCGGCCTGGGGCGGAATGGTCGCGCGATCCAGCGAATCCTGAACGTTCCCCTGCAATATCCTTATCGAGTGGTGTTCATTGGGGATGTCCGGACGCCTGGAGAAGAAAATTTCGCGCATCTCCTGGACCAGGTCCTGGCGTTGGATCCCAGGCCTCTGTTCGTGGTCGTGGTGGGAGACTTCGTGCATCACGGCACGCCGGCAGAGTACGACGCATACGAAGCCGCCATCGACGGATATCCCATCCCGTTGCTGCATGTGGTGGGCAACCACGAGCTGTACGATGATGCCGGCATCTGGGAGTACCTGGACCGGTTCGGTCCCACCGACGATCATTTCGACTACGGCAAGAGCCGGTTCGTCTGGTGCAACGATGCCATCCCTCCTGACTATTCCGTCACGTCACGACAGCTTGCCTGGCTGGACGCCGTTTTGACCGGGCCGGAGGTCACGGATCGGTTCGTCATGATGCACGTGCCGCCCAAGATGGTGCTCTCCGGCCAGAGTGTCTACGGGGGGCATTTCTTCGACAGCCGAGACGGTTTCGTCGGGGGGCCGGAACTCATGCGGATCATGGAACGGCACGACACCACCATGGGCATCTTTGGGCATATCCATATCTACGGAAATTATGTCTCGGGTCGGACGCGCTATCTGGTGACTGGTGGGGGTGGGGCCGAGTTGCCCACGCCCTCGTCCGCCCCTTGGCACGACGGAGTCTTCTATCATTTCGTGGTGCTCGATATCCTCAGCCCGGACGGACACGATTATCGAGGTCACGTGATCACACTGGGCAACGGAACCGATCCCCTGCCCGAGTATGACTTCGATCCGCAGACAGGCGCCAGGCCTGTGGCACTGTCTCTGCCCTGGTCGGAAGACTTCTCTTCCGGCGACCTGTCTGCATGGCAAGAGCGCGTGTATTACGGGCCGGGCGGGCGGGACCTGGTGGATTGGCAGGTTGCCAACGGTCGACTGGAACAACGTGGCAACTATTGGGTGGACGGTATGGGGCCACCTGCCTCGGAGGGTACCTACCTGTGTACCTGGGAG
>CAZIJS010000148.1:0-11442 GCA_964539505.1 uncultured Myxococcales bacterium | reverse complement strand
TGAATCCTGGCCATGGGGAACGGGCTGGCTCCTGACCGACACCTATCGTCTGCATGCCACCGAGCAAGAGGTCACCATCTCGTCGGGCGACCACTCTCTCTATGGTTTCGACGCGACGGAAAACGGCTACGAGCCCTGGGAAGGCGATCACTCCACCCTGGCCCGCTCCGAAGACCACTGGACATGGAAGCGCCCTTGTGGATGCGCCAGGACCTTCGACTCGGAAGGCTCTCTCACATCGTTCACAGACGACGACGGCCGCACCACGACCTATGCCAGAAACGACCAGGGCCTTCTGACGGAAATCACCCAGCCCGACGGGGGCAAGACCACCATCCAATATGGGTCGAACGATACGGTCGAGTCCGTAACAGACCCCTTGGGACGCACCACTCGTTTCGAAGGGGCACCCATACACCTACGAATATGACGACCAGGGCAACCTGATTGCTGTCACCGGCCCATCCGGGGCCACCTGGAACATCACCAGGGACCAGGCCGGTAACCCCACCAGGATCACCGATCCAGAAGGACGGACCAGTGAGATTACCTACGACTCCTGGGACCTGCCAGTGACCATCACCCGGGGATCGAGCACATGGAGATTCGAACACCAGACATCCCTTGGCCAGGACGATCCCACGTCCAATGCCGGTCCCCAGGTCGTCGCCTCCGTGACTGACCCGGCCGGCGCCAAGACCAGTTTCGGATACGACCCAAGAGACAGGATTGCATCCATCACGGACCCATTGGGCAACCAGGCCGCCTTGACCTACGATGGCGAAGGCCGTCTCACCGGATTGGATCTTCCAGGCTGCGGCAGCACTGAATACCACCGTGACCGCAGCGGCCGTCTCACCAAACAGGTCCTCAGCAACGGCTGGTCGGCCAACTATACTTATGAGCCCGACACGGGATTGCTCCGCCAGGCAGACTGTCCAGACATCACACTGGGCATCGAACGCGACGACGACCAGCGCGTTGCAAGAATCCAGGAGCAGTTCACCAGCGGATTCGACATAGACATCGAGATCCAGCCCTACGATCTCGACACCATGGAGTTGTCTGTCACCCTGGTCACGGACAACGGATCCTGGACATCCTCATTCGAGTACAGCGATGCCTATCCCCTGCTCCCCGAATACATCTTCGGAGGCTCGGACAGTTGGGGCATGGATCCGGAATACGACGCAGCCGGCCTGATGACCCATTGGATGAGTTGGACGGGGCAGGTTCTGGCCGACCTGGACTACGATCCAGACGGAAAACTCGTCCATGCCAAGTACCGGCAGGACCAGGGTACCACGGCCGCCGAACTCTTCGTCACCGATTCGGCTGCAGGACTGGTGACGGGCCTTGGCACCACCGACGGCACGGCCCAGTTCACCTACGACGACATGGCACGGTTGACGGGCATGACCCACCCTGAACCAACCCTGGACGACGAATCGTTTACCTACGACGAGGCAGGCAACTTGCGCAGATCGGGCCAGGAGAGCGAATACCGATACGACGCGGCCCACAGGCTCCTCCAGGACCCAGACTACACCTACGACTACGACGACTGGGGCAACCGCAGGGCGCGCACCGCACGGTCTGATTCGAGCACCACGACCTATTCCTACGATGCCCAGGGAAGACTCATCTCAGTAGCCCTGCCCGGTGGCCCCCTGGTGGAGTACCGCCACGACGCCCTGGGACGCCGCATGGAACGGCTCCTGGACGGACAGCCCACCCACCGCTATGTTCTGGGCCGGAGCCGACGTGATGGCCGAGTTCGACGGCCAGGGCGAACTGCTCTGCGTCTATCCCTTGAGCTTCGTCCCGGATTCCCTCCGAGGAGTCTCCTATTGGGACAGCAACGACTCCTCCCTCCACGACCTCTACTTCGTGCTGGCGCCCGACAACACGATCATGGCCACCATCGACGAGGACGGAAACCTGGTTGGGACCTACCACTACGAGGCCTTCGGCAAGCCGGTGGGGCTGTCTGCCGATCCCAAGAACCACCGCCTATTCGCCGGCATGGACTACGACCCGCTCACCGAACTCTACTACGCCAGGAACCGTTGGTACGATCCATCCACCGGCACCTATCTCCAACCAAATCCCATCCCTGTGCGCCGGGCCATGGCCCCCTATCGTTATGGGGCCTGGGCGCCCTGGACCAACCGAGAGCCCAGCGGGCTCTCCCCTGCCGACGAAGCCAAGGAAGTCGTCATCTTTGTGGATGCAAAGGTCGTCACCCCGGGCATAAACAAGTCCGTGGGGCAGGCAATCACGCATATCCCAGTGGTGGGAGGCACAGCTTCCAAGGTTTGGGGCACCTACAACCAATACAAAAGTTTCCTGCACATCGTCTTTTCCGACGATCCCACCAAAGCCGCAGTGAAGTGGTACAAAAATTTTTCGCCTGCCAAGGCGCAATTCAACAAGGTCATGAACCTCCACAAATGGCTCAACAGCGGATCCGAAGAGCACAAGATTCCGAAATATAGGTACCGCCCAAGGAGACATCACCGCTATATCCCTTGGGGTGCATGCAGGCGTGGCAAGTGGCTCCTCAAGGTATTTCACAAGTGATCCGGTCGCCAGTTGGAGCGCAACAGACGCCAGACTCACAGCCCCCCGGCATTCCAATCCCAACGGTGGTGTCTCTACCCCACTACACGATGCAAGCTCCTGGACAACCTGGACATCCCAATCACAGCCCCATCGTCCTGCCCCGCTGAGACATCACGGAGGGCCGGCTTGGAGCAGTACCGCTGCCACGGCGTCCGCGGTTTGGGCCCTCGTAATGGCATCGTCGGGGCAAAACGAGCTGGAAGTGCATCCCTCCATGAGTCCTCTTTGGGCAGCAAGCTGCACATAGGCAAACAGAGGATCACTGGCCGGTACGTCATCGAAAATCGGCACGGCAGGAGCCGATGAAGGATCCCAACCCATCCCCTTGACCAGGAAAGCCGCCATCTGTGCCCTGATCATGGGATCCTCCGGACAATACCTGGGCGGACTGCCTCCGCAACCAGTCGTCAGGCCAGCAGTCGCCAAGGCTTCCACAGAGGCGTAGGCCACAGGGTAGTCAGCCTGGTCCACGTCGGAAAACGTGGGCGTCGCAGGGGGATTGCTGACATCCAACCCGAAAACACGTGCCACGATCAGGGCGGCATCCACACGCCGCAGGGTCCAATCCGGCTCGAACGAAGTGCCCTGGGCCGGATGCATGATATCATAGACGCTGGCCAACTGTACGGACACCCAAGTCGAACTGGAGGGATCCACATCCGCGAATCTGTATCTTGCGAGGTAGGAACGGGCAGCCAGCAACTCCACCTGGACGTCCAGGGGCCGAACCTCGCGCGGCTGGACCCCCTGGCGGACGGCCACTGCTGCCAGGGCCCCTGCTGCCTGACCAGTGGCCATGGTAATGGGCTGGAGACGAATGGCCCCTGCGGCCAGGCGCGAGGTGCCGATATTCTTCTCTGCCGCAAGGAAGCCATCGATGGTCTCTGGAATGAGTGACTCCATGGGCACCTGGAACGGACCGCTGCCTCCGACGTAGTTTGCCTCCCAGGTCTCACCGAAATCCAGGGCATCGTCCTCAGTACAGTTGTGCAGGTCCGTACCGTAGTCTCCCACGGCGATGGCGGATGTAAAGTTTCGGTGGGCCGGCTGGAAGATGCCCGACCGGGCGATGTCTGTTGCAGTGAGCATGTGGAGGGCCTCGATGCGCCGACTCTCGCGGACGTAAGGCATCACGGGGAGAAGATGTTCGAGTGGCTTGAGTTCGGCAGGAATGTTGGGACAGTCGTTTTCCTGCACATTATAGTCTGTGTCATAGCCTTCGTCGTCTGCAAGGGACCAGTCCGTCTTGCCGAGTTCCTGCTGGGCATAGTAGAGAAAGCTCAGGCTCATCAACTTGGCTTCACAGTCCTTCTGGTGCCGTAAGCTCCGGTCCTCGAGATAGTCCACGGTCAAAGTCCCGCGCCAGTGGGACACCAGACTGCCGCCAACGCTCTCGAAGTAATGGCCTGGGTAGTCGTTGGCCCAGTTCGTGGCAGTACGAGAGATGTCATTGATATCGTCACTGTCGTAGTTGACTGGATTCTGGGAATCTGGAAGACCTCGGTAGGCATTGTGTTTCTCCCAGCTCACCGGATAGGAAAACTGCCATCCTGGGCTACTATCTCCGTCCAGTGTCACGATCGTAGCAAACTCCTGGCCCAGGGTCCCGTATCCAGGCGGTGCATTGGCGATCAACAATTCCTGTGGTACGCCTGAAAAATAGCGCCTCATGACCGCGACATAGGTGATGTCCTGGATACATGCGCTGTGGTCTATCTGGTCGCTGGACGAATTGCCCACCCGGTACCTTGCCCCGGTCAGCGGGATAACGTCCCCGCACTCTGTGGCATCGATGAGCACCTGGCATAGAAACCGTCGGCCGTCGGCCGTGTCGACACCCTGCACCAGGTTTCCGGACCGCAACACGGAAGTCACCCTGGTCCTCAAGAACAAGGAGACTCCGGCCTGATTCAACATGGTTTCCAGGATCTGACGGCCCACGTGGGGTTCCCAGCACTGGTTCGTCGTCCCGAAATAGCAGGTTCCGATGGGTTTGCCATTCGGAGGAAAGCGATTCGGATCTCCGTAGTAGTCCTGGACCCGTTCCACGAACTCAGCATACAGTCCGGTGCCAGCGGGAAGATGCAGATACCAATCTCCGAGGGAGACACCTGCCGCGGCCATCTGCCCCCCCACCCAATCAGTCTCCTCGATGAGAGCCACCCTGGCCCCGAGGCGAGCCGCCTGTATCGCCGCAGAAACCCCGCCGGAACCGGCCCCCACCACGACCACGTCGAAACTCCCCACGACTGCGCCCCCATCCAAGTCCGAGTCAACGGCCCCGTCCGCAAGCCCCGCTTCCTCCATGGGCCCGGCTTCGATACCCGTCCCATCCGCCTGCGGCCCCACGTCGGGTCGTGGTCCCACATCGGGTCGCACCGTTACATCTTCCTGGATCGCAGCATCTGGATTCTGCCTGTCCGAGAAGTCCAACTTGCAGTTTGTCACCCCGCAGGCCAGCATCAAAATCCCAATCGTGAAAAAGGCCGCGCGAAACAATCGCTGTCCCTGCGCCGTATGTGACAATCCTCTATACACCATAGACTCACCTCCCAACTCCCGTGCTCTTCTTGGCCGCCCCGAGCAACCAAGGCTCTCCTTCACGGTCCGTCGCCCCAGCCCAGGCCCGGGGATCCGACCCACGGAGCGACCCCCAGCCCCTGGAATCTCGGGAACAGAGTCCAACCCTTTGCTTTGGAAAACCCTGCATATCCCAGCTCTCCCAACTCTCCACAACCGCCGCAGTGCGGCCCCACTTTTTTCCAGACTATCTTTGCCACTATAGTCCTTTTTTCTATGCTCGACAAGCATGCCGAAATGGCCATATATATATGTGTGTGTGGGGGGGGATCAAATTTCCGTCGCGACAGCGCCTTTCCTGCGTTGAGATTTTCTCGTCCCTTCTGAAAAATTGCCCAGCAAAGGATTCCTGCCCGCAAATGAACCAGGGGTTCCGTGGTGCCACCAGTTGCACAACCATTAAGGGCTCAGCCGTAGAGGATATCGTCCCAGGGATGGCGGTAGAGGCCCTGTTTGAGGCGGGTCTGGTCGAAGTAGTGCCCGATCATGCCGATGGTGCGGCCCAGAAGGAAGAGACCGTTGAGCCCCCCGGCGTCCAGGATTTGCTCGATTTCGGATTCCTCGAATCCCAGGTCCTCCATCATGTCGAGAAACAGCAGGCCGATGCAGCCGTCCACGTTCAGGATCAGGTTGTCCTTTTTCCTCGTGGTGACCTTTTCCACCTCCAGGGCATAGTCCAGATACCGGGTCTGGTGGAAGTGGGCCTTGGCGTAGTCCTTGAGCAGTTCCACCCGTTTGTCTGGGTTGCGGACACTCTTGACCCGGTGGCCGATCCCCTGGATGTTGACCCGGCGAGCCTTCATCTCGGCCACGAACTCCTTGGGGCTCCAGCCGGACTCCAGGGCCTCTTTGAACATGACCGCGGCCCCGGCCACCGCCCCGCCAAAGCGCGGCCCAATGGTCAGGATGCCTGAGGCCACGGCGCTCATGAGGTCACGGCCCGCCCTGGCCGTGACAATGGTGTTGTGCGCGCCCGACACCGCGGGGCCGTGATCAGCGGTCAGCATGAGGACCAGTTCGATGAACTTGGAGGCATAATCGGGAAGACGACGCTTGAACCAGAGCAGTCCGATGACATCGCCGATGCCCATGCCTCCGGAGCAGACCTCGCTGATGGGGATACCGTTGTAGGTGAGTTCTTCCCCCCGGTCGTCGCTGATGGTGGATATGAAGTTCGTGGATCGCCGCACCAGGCCGGCGGCCCGCGCCTTCTTGAAATCCATGGGAATCACCGGCAGTTCCTCGTCGGCCTTCGGCCTTTCGCAGAGCCCCTTTTCCACGAGTGTATCGAAGGTCTCGGCGATGGCCTTGTCGAAGCTGTCGAAGGAATCAGGCACGATGGCCCCTGCTTTCCTGAGCGCCTCGTTCTTTGCGGCTGCGGTCTCTTTGTCCGACCCGGCCTTGGCTCCGGCGTGGCCGAACTGAATGGAGGGCGGCATGATCTTGGCGCACGTCCCAGTGACCCAGGCCACCAGCGGCTTGGTGATCGTTCCATTCTCCAGGGCCTCGACCACCCGGTACTCGTCTGTGCCTCCCACCTCGCCCAGCAAGACGATCATCTCGATGGCGGGATTGGCCTGATAGCGCATCACGTGCTCGATGAGGGTGGAACCGGGATAGGCGTCGCCCCCGATGGCGATGCCCTCGAAGATGCCATCGCTGTTTCTGGCGATGATGTTGTAGGCCTCGTTGGACATGCCGCCGGACTTGCTCACAAAGCCCACACTCCCAGGGCGATGGAGCCTCGACTCCAAGATGTTTTCCAGGGTCCCCCCGGTGTTGGCAATCTTGAAGGACCCGGCCTGGATCCCGCCCACCGTGGCCGGTCCGATGATCACCTTGCCGTTTTCCAGGGCCTTGTGCCTCAATTCGCGGCTGCGACGCTCCGGCACTCCCTCGGCGATGATCACCAGCGTCTGGATGCTGGGCTGGTCGAGCGTCTCCATGGATGTACGGTACGCCGAACGGAACGAGGCGAAGTTGATGAGCACATCGGCCTTGGGATGCCGACGGCAGGCCTCGGAGATGCTCCGGTACATGGGGAGCAATATCTCGTCGCTGCCCCAAAAGACCTTGTGGTAGCCTTCGCGATTTTCATTGATCACGGCAGCCACCGAGGGCTTGTCGCGGCCACAGGCCTTGTCGAAATCCAGCATCCGCTGGATGGCGTTGGACTGGAGTCCGAAAATCAATGCCTGGGTGTTTTCGTCGAACAAATTCGGCCGATTCATTGTGCACCTCCCAGTCTGTCCAGGGCCAGGGTTACGATGTGCGTCATGTGGGTTTCAGGCCCATAAACATGAATGGGGATACCCAACTCGTCCCCCAGGGCTCGCATGCGCTCCAGACCGGTTTTGTAATTGGGACCGCCGCGACGCACGTATATGTCCACCCCCGTCTCCTTGAGGCGCGGAGCATACTCCCGAATGGCCTGGATGATGCCGGTGAAGGTCTTGGCCACGTCCGTGAAGTTGGCGATCCCGCCGCCGATGAGCAGCACCTTTCTTCGGCCCGCTGAGTCTTTCTTTCGGGTCATCAGGTCCAGGATCGTGGCCGCGTACTGGTATGTCATCTCCTTGTTCGGGTTTCCCGAATACTCCCCGTAGTTTGCCAACTCGTGACCGAATCCCAGGTCCGTGATGGTGTCTGCGTAGATCACCGAGGCCCCACCGCCGGCCACCATGGTCCAGATGACCCCCTCGGGATTGAGCACCGACAACTTGAGGGAGGCGCCGGTCCGCGCGTCGAGTTCCGCGATGCGTTGTTCTTCGGGACTGAACGTGCGTCCGAATGGAATGGGAAACTCAAGGTCGCCCCAAATCTCCCTGGCCTCGAACTCCGCGGTGTCGTCCACCTTGGCCACGGCGTCGAGGGCATGGACCCTCCCGTCTACCAGGGCAAACGGGTTGATCTCGAAATAGGCGAAATGACCGGCCACGAAAACGCGATACAGGGCGTTGATCCATTTCTCCAGGACCGGGACCTGCTCGTTGCCGAACAGATCCGCCAGACGGCTACGCAACGCTCGTTGGTCCAGTTTGGCGCCCACCGGCACGTCCAGGGTCACCACTTCGTCCCAATGTTCCTCCACGTCCACCCCACCCTTGGCTGAAAGGAAAATGGTGTCTTTGTCCATGAAGGTCCGCATTGCGAGGTAGTACTCTGCCTCGTGCGCCACGAAGGGTTCGACGAGAAAATGCGTCAAGGACCCGGTGATGCGGCCCAAGGTCACTTCTTTGCCTGCCCTCTGGGCAATCCAGTCCTCTGCTTCGTTCATCGTCAGGTTCACCCCGATCAATCCATGTTTGCCCCGCTTGCCGAAGAGTTGATCGGGTTTGACCACCAGCTTCTCGGTCTCGATCCAGGGATGCTCCTTCGAAAGGGAAACCAGGGATTGTCCCGGGCCCACCAGGGCCAGCCTTGGGCTGTCTTGCCCCAATGCCGAGGCCAATATTCTCTTGGTGTCGTATTCACGAATGCCTCGTCTTGCCATGATCTCTCTCCTCGATGCTCTGAAAAAATCGCCGAAAAACTTTTGCTCGCCTCAGCCACCCAGATTCTCACGCAGGTTCGTCGCGATCTTCTCCAGGAAGCTCTGCGTGGTTTCGAACTTGTCGGTGGGCGGGTCGATGAGTTGGCACAGGTCCTTTGTGACCACGCCCTGCTCGATGAGATCCAGCACCGTGCGTTCCAACGTGTCGGCGAAATGGACCAGATCGGGAGTCTCGTCCAGTTCCCCCCGCTTTCGCAGGGCACCGGTCCATGCAAAAATCGACGCCACCGAGTTGGTGCTCGTGGGTTTACCCTTGCGGTGCTCATAGAAATGCCGCTTGACCGTGCCGTGGGCCGCTTCGTACTCAAAGGCCCCCGTGGGAGACACGAGCACACTGGTCATCATGCCAAGCGATCCGAACCCAGCAGCCACCATGTCCGACATCACGTCTCCGTCGTAGTTGCGCAGCGCCCAGATGACCCCCCCTTCACTCTTGATGATCTGGGCCACGGCATCGTCGATGAGCAGGTAGCGATACTCGATACCCGCCTGCTCGAACCGATCTTTGTAGCGCGCGAACACCTCGGCGAATATCTGTTTGAAATGGCGGTGGTAGGTTTTCGAAATCGTGTCCTTCACGGAAAACCACAGGTCCATCTTCTCGCTGAGTGCATAGTCCATGCAAGTCACGGCAAAGTTTTCGATGGACTCGTCGGTGTTGTGCATTCCCATGATGATCCCGGGGCTGGAAAACTCGAACAGCTTCACGCTCTGGCTCCATCCGGGTTTTGCGTTCGGCCAGTAGCACAGGGTGGTCTTGCCCGCCTCAGGGATCCTCAGTTCTTCGCTGCGGTACAGGTCGCCGAAGGCATGCCTGCCCACGATAATGGGCTTGGTCCAGCGCCGCACGTGGGGCTTGATATTTTTTACGATAATGGGTTTGCGAAAAATCGTGCCCTTGAGATAGTTCCGGATGGTCCCGTTGGGAGACTTCCACTGCTTGGTGAGCTGGTATTCGTGGACGCGGCCCTCGTCGGGTGTGATGGTGGCGCACTTGACACCCACCTTGTGCTTCTTGATGGCCTTGGCCGCATCGATGGTGACCTGGTCGCCCGTGGCGTCCCGGTTCTCCAGGCCCAAATCATAGCTTTCCAGGGGAAGGTCCAGATACGACAAAATCAGAGTTTCTTTGATCAGGTCCCAGATGATCCGGGTCATCTCGTCCCCGTTCATCTCCACGATGGTGTTTTTCACCTTGATTTTACTCATGAAAAATTCCCTCCGTCTTCATCCAAGCATGATTTCGATGGATTGCCGCGAACCATGGCAAAAAATCGCCCGTCCCAGGGATCGCGACATCGGTTTCTTGGTGGACTGATTCATCTCGGAGACAAGTGGCTCCAGACATCCGGGTTACCCCTGGCGCTTCCTGGTGTAGGCCAGCAGGCCTCCTGCTGACAGGATCTCGGCCTGACGCTCCGTCACCCGTGCAAGGGCCTCCAGGCTGGTGCCCTTGGTTCGGTTCTCCACCAGGAGAGGCCGATCAGGCCGCAGCACCGACAGGTCGATGACCAGTTCATCGCCTTGGTCGATGCCAGAGCTGTCGCAGGTCAAAGGCACGATGCCGGCATTCACCAGGTTCGTGCAGTGGATACGGGCGAATGACCGGGCCAGCACCGCCTTGACACCGAGCTGCCAGGGCCCGAGCGCCGCATGCTCACGCGAAGAGCCCTGCCCGTAGTTCTCGCCGCCAACCACGAAGCCACCCCCGGCCGCCATGGCCCTCTCGGCAAACGTGGGATCTTCGTAGTGGAACACGAACATGGATATTTCGGGCAGATTGGACCGCAGGTGCTGCGTCATGGGACCGGCAGGCAGGATATCGTCGGTGGAAACCCCGTCGCCCACCTTGAGAAGAACGGTTCCTTCCAGGCGCTCTTCCATTGCCTGCTGTGGCCTGATGGCCACGATGTTCGGGCTCCTGCGAATCTCCCGCAAGGCGCCCTCGGGCTTCAAAAACAGCAAGTCATCGATGATATGGGGCCGGTCTTCAAAAACCACCTCCGGCAACTCCCTGGGGTCTGCGATGCAGCCGGCAATGGCCGAAGCCACCGCCGTCTGCACGCTGGACAGCGCAATGAACCCCTTGTTCGTCCCTCCCCGCCCAACCCAATTCCTGTTCACCGTTCGAAGCGACAGGTGACCTGTACCCGGTACGAAACCAACGCCGATGCAGGCATTGCATCCCGGCTCGATGACCCGAGCCCCAGCCTGAATGAACCTGGCCATGCTCCCGTCGGCGATGAGCATCTGCTCCACCTGGCGCGACCCAGGGGATACGATGCAGTCCAGCGACGGCGAGACGCGCCGCCCTTCAAGCAGCCGGGCCGCGATCTGCAGGTCACGGTAACTGCCGTTGGTGCAGGACCCGATGTAGACCTGGTCGAGATGGGTCCCGGCGACTTCCTGGATATCCTTGACGTTGTCGGGCATGCCGGGCATGGCCACCACAGGCTCGATCCGAGACAGGTCCATCTCGATGACCTTGTCGTATTGGGCCCCGGGATCGGCCTGGAGGGGAGTCCAGGCTGCTTCCCTGCCCTGAGCCGCCAGGAATTCCCTGGTGACCTCGTCGGAGGGAAAGATGGACGTGGTGGCCCCGGTTTCGGCCCCCATGTTCGTGATGGTGGCCCGCTCGGGCACGCTCAACGTGTGCACCCCTGGACCGCTGTACTCGATGATAT
>CAZIJS010000147.1:0-11500 GCA_964539505.1 uncultured Myxococcales bacterium | reverse complement strand
GGCCTATGTGATCCTGCGATGGGGCCTGGCCAGGTTCATGGGCCCGCGAACCAAACACGGCCCCATGGAAATCCTGGCCCGTATCGCCCTGGACGGCCGCCAGGGGCTCTTGGTGGTCCGGGTGGCAAACCGGGTCTTTCTCCTGGGCACGGGCGGCAACGCCCCCAGCTTCCTTGCGGAACTCGATCCGGACCATTGGTCAGACGAAATGGCTCGATGGACAGACGCCAAGGGCCCCTCCCTGTTCCAGCGCGTCCTGCAGGGTATCAATCAATCCCAACCAAATCCCCGTCTGGGTAGTAACGAGCCAGATGGGATCGAGGGACATCCCTCCCAGGGAAAGCAAACCCATGACGAGGCATCACGGGATGGAGACGATGCCACGGACAGAGAGGGTTGAACCCATGCAAGAGCGCTCCTCCCACCAGGTGCGTTGGACTGGATGGATGGGCCTTGCCGGTGGTCTTCTGGTCCTCCTGACCCCGGCCCTGGCCTGGGCTGCCGCCAGGCCGGGATCGCTGCTGGGCCCCAGTCCCCTGCTCACCATGCTCCTGCTCGCAGCGGTGGGCCTGGCCGCCCTGGCCTTTCTCATGGTATCGAGTTTCGTCAAAATTGCCGTGGTGCTGGCCATCCTGCGGTCGGCACTCGGCATGGCCCAGATACCGCCTGCCACGGTGGTCACAGGCCTGGCCCTCGTCTTGAGTCTCTACGTGATGGCGCCTGTGGGCGCCGCCATGGGTGTCAAACTCCAGCCGGCCTTCGCGGAGATATCCCAGACGTCGCAGGGCAAGACGAAACCGGACACAGGAAAAATCCTGGACAGCGCGACCGAGGCGGCCGAGCCACTGCGGGCCTTTCTGGCCAAGAACGCACATCCGGCGGAAAGAGCCATGTTCTCGAGGATGGCCCGGCGCAGGATGCCAAACAGCGCAGCGGCGGATCCCAATGGCTTTCTGGTCCTGGTGCCGGCCTTCGTTGTTTCAGAACTCTCCGAGGCGTTCCAGATAGGGTTTCTTCTCTTTCTCCCTTTTCTGATCATCGACCTGGTGGTCTCGAACGTCCTCATGGCCCTGGGAATGCACATGCTCTCGCCTGCCACCGTCTCACTGCCCTTCAAACTTCTCCTGTTCGTCATGGCTGACGGCTGGCATCTTTTGACCAGGGGCCTCGTTGCAAGCTATTTTTGACCCCTTGGTGACGATCACTGTGGAACGACAACGAAGAAAGTGAGGAAAGTCAGGACCATGCAGATTATGAAACGACGCCCCTCTCTGCCGACCATGGGCAGGACGACTCGATTTTTCTGGGCAGGCCTGCTGGCCGCAGCCATCTCGGCCTGCCAGGGCACGAAGAGTGAAGGCACGACTCCGAGGCCCTCACGGATCGAAACAGCCGGCTTGCGTCCAGAATCGCGACCAAGCAACCAGGCAGGTTCCCGAACGGCTCAAACCAGCCCAGCGCAATCCCAGAGTGCCGCCCGCCTCGGCCCGCAGGCCCGCCGGGGAGGACAGGCATCCAGGCCGGTATCGACTTCGCCCGGGAACAGGGCGCGGCCCGCCGGGCCCGGGCAGGCCCCGCGATCTGCGGTGGTGACCACCACGATCATGACCAAGGCGTTCCCCGGACACAAGGTGACCGGCCTGGCCCTTGGGCAAAGCGGCCTGGCCCTGGCCACCGACGACAAGCGGGTGCATCTGCTCGACCCCACCAGCGGCAAGGAACTCTGGCTGTCCGACCCGGTGGACCAATCCCTGTCGCACCTGAGTTTCGCCGCCGCCTCGCCCATGCTGGCTGCAGTCGGCGATCAACTCAGTTCCTATATCTGGAACCTGGACGAGAAAAAGTTGTTCCGCACCTGGCACAGGAAAGCCGGCCGAAGGCAGGCCCTCTCGGCGGACGGCAGTATGCTCGTGCGCGAGGACCGGCGCCACTCGGTGCGATGGTTCCAGCTTGCCACCTACAAAATGAAGTGGCTCGTCAAGGCAAGACTCCTGGGCCTGTCCCTGGACGGAACCAAGGCCCTCTGTCTCACAAAGCAGGGCAACCTGGAACTGCGCGGAGCCCACCGGGGACGCCTCGTCCGCAAGGTTCGCGGATGGAAGACAGTCACCATGGCGGCGGCAAACCAGGACGCAAGCAAGGTCGTGGTCATCTCTGTGTCGGGCCAAGGCCAGGCCCGCACCTGGGACCTGGAGCTTCGCTGCACCAGGACAAGTGGGAAGGCAAGTCCGACGAAAACGCGCCTGGCATCAACCCCCCTGGACCTGGTGGTACTCTGGCCCGTCCGGCTCGCCCTGGTCCGAACGGCCAAGGGTCTGCTGTTTTGGGATCTGTGCAGGAAACGAATCGTGGAAAACCGTCCCATGCCCCTGGTGGCCATGGCGGCCTTCGGAGACAGGATCGCGGTGGCCCAACCCGACGGGACTGTGCACATCTGGCGTGTCAGCCGCACCCTGCCCACATGCCCTGTCGCCTGCGCGGCCGAAGCCCCAGCCGCTCGTTAGCACCAATCACCCTCCTCCCCGGAACAACCTGCCCTCTCGTGAGCGTCTTGCCCTCTCGTTGTCGCGAAAGCACCTCGCCTTGGTCACGTCGCACAGTCCGTCTGGCGTCTCGATGCACCAAGTGAGTCTTGTCACCAAAGACGATAGTCCGTAATATGATGTCAAAGAGTCATGTTGGGCACAACCTGCGGGGGAACCAAGGCCTGCTTACCAAGCCGGCAGCCAGGTGACCTACATGCACATCTGGTCACAAACACAGAAAGGAACGTGCAATGTCTCATCCATCCCTGTCGCGTTGGGTTCTTCTGAGCACAGCAGCGTTGCTTGTCCCAGGCATCCTGCGCACCACGGCATGCAGCGACGATGACTCGGGCTCCGATCCCTGCCAGGGCGTGACCTGTTCAGGTCACGGAACCTGCGATGTGCGCGACAATGGCCCTGTCTGCCGCTGCGAGAGCGGCTACCAGGCCCTGGGCTTGAGCTGCATCCAGGGACAGGCATCCTGCGGAGACGGGCTGGTCAACGGCGACGAGGTCTGCGACGGAACCGACTTGTCGGACGCAACCTGCCAGTCCGAAGGATTTGGGGAAGGCCCCCTGGCCTGCGCCGACGATTGCCTCTCCTTCGATACCACCGGCTGTTGGACGTGCGGAGACGGGCTGGTCAACGGCGACGAGGTCTGCGACGGAACCGACTTGTCGAACGCAACCTGCCGATCCCAGGGATTTCGGGGAGGAACCCTGGCCTGCGCCAACGATTGCCTCTCCTTCGATACCACAGGCTGTTGGAAATGCGGAGACGGAATCTGCAGCCACGACCAGGGCGAGATGGCGGAAGACTGCCCAGACGACTGCAAGATCGCATCAGTGGCTCTGGGAGCCGGACACACCTGCGTGCTCACGAACAGCGGGGACGTGTTCTGCTGGGGTGCCGACGACTGGGGCCAGATCACAGGCGTCGCGGACACCGAAAATCCCGATGACCTGGTGTGGGAGCCCCAGCGCATCCAGGGCATCCCCAAGGCGGAAAGCATTTCCGCCGGTGATCGGCACACCTGCATCGTGAGCCGAACCGATGGCAGTGTGTGGTGCTGGGGCGCCGACGACGAGGGACAACTGGGAGACGGCGGAACGAACCAGCCGCCAGAGGCACGGCCTCCCATCCAGGTGCCGGGTATCCCTTCGAATATAGTCCAGGTCTCCGCCGGTCGTGCCCATGCCTGCGCCAGGACCAGCGATGGTGCTGTCTGGTGCTGGGGATCCAACAAGCACAAACAATGTGGTCAGAACGGTCCGGACATGGTCGGCCCCAATCACATCGACGACTCAACGTTCCGATCCGCCAAGAACGTCAGCGCAGGAGGCCGACACACCTGCGTGGTGGGGAGCACGGGGGGACTCTGGTGTTGGGGAAAGCGCCTTGGGGCGACGGGCCAAGCCGGCAGTGATCTGTCCGTTCCCACCTCCGTTTCCGGCATCTCCGGCACTGTCTTTACGGTCCAAGCCGGACAGGAGGGAAGCTGCGCGGGCGTCGGCGACCCAGGGAACATCAAGACCTCTTGCTGGGGAAATGTGGACACCAACGGTTGTCCCCACCAAGACCAGGTGTGGACAGTGGACCAACTCACCATCCGACATGACGAGTCTGTGACCGTGCTCACCCTGGGCGCCTTGTTTGCCTGCGCCATCACGGGAGACAAGACTCTCTCCTGCTGGGGAGACAACAGCTCTTGGTCCTTGGGAATCGGAACGACTCTGAACGTGGCCTGCACCCCACAGGCCCTGTCATGGGGCGATGACTCCCAGATATATAGCCTGTCTGACAACGCGCCTGGGGCGCATCATGCCTGCCTCCTGACAACCAACGGAGATCTCTGGTGCTGGGGAGCCAACGGGGCAGGCCAGGTCGACGGAGGTGACCGACACAATAGACCGAGACCAGTCTCCATTCCCTTCTAGGCCTCGTCATTTCTTTCGAGATTTCCCGGGGAACATTTTTTCTGGCGACTTGTTGTAGGAGCGTATAATACAAAACACCTACGAGATCCGGTGGGAATGTCTCTCCAGCGGATCAGGAGACGCCAGGCAGAGGCCCTTCGACAACGAGCAAAGCCTCTGGAAATGAGAAGTCTCGGTGACCAGGAAACGGCACATAAAAAGAATCGTTCTTCTGGTTCTGGGCATAGGCCTGTCCCTAGTGACCGCCTCCCCGGCCGGCGCTGCCCGGGATTTTTCGTCCCGGCATCCTGCCACATCCACTCCGATCCGCGTCTTTCCCGGCCTGACCGGACGAATGGTTCGGTTCAATGAGGCCCCAGGAAAGAACCTGACCTGGCAAGTGCTCCTGGGCAGGGGCCGGGCATTGCTCGGGCCCTGGAGCCCTCGCCGCATCCTGGAGCCCTCCTCGAATGCAGGCAGCGGCATCCTTGGAGGGGCAGGTGGCGTCTGGATGAATGAACGCTCGCTTACGACCCTGCCGGAACATGGTTCGAAAAGGACTTCAGACCTCCTCGGACGATGGTCTGACATCTTGCGCACTTTCAGGGTCGCAGGCAGCGGTCTCCACCATGGCTGGCTGGGCCGGGTCAACGTGCATCTTTCCACCGAGCTGGAGCCTCTCTTCACCCAGGGACCGCCTGCCACCGAAGACCTGGACTGTCTCGCGGATCTCATCGAGGCCGGTCTGGACTTTCAGGTGGGGCCGGCCAGCCCCGGCATCAAGACGCCTGTGGGCGTCACGACCTGGAACCTCGGGGGCGTGCGCTATGTGCCCTATTACCCGGACCAGCATCTCACCCAGATGGACTGTCGCCTGGTGCGGACCTTGGTGCGGGCAGGGCCCGTCCTTCGAAGCGTGGGTGTGCGCGAGGTGGTCTGGTCCTCGGCCTACCGTCCTCCGGACCGGGCACAGATTCTGGGCGCAAAACCGTACAACAAACACACCGAAGGTCTGGCCATCGACATCCATGCCTTCCGCTTCGGTGGCAAAATCCAGGCGGACGTGGCTCGAAACTACGAAAAAGGACTGGGCTTTCAACGGGATGCCTCCTGCCTGGGTCGCCCGGACACCCAGGAAGGCTTTCTGCTCAGACTCGTGGCCTGCCGCCTGGACGCATCGGATCTCTTCCAGGAAATCCTGACTCCCGACTACGACTCGGATCATTGGAACCACTTCCACCTGGCAGTGTTTCGTCCCAAAGAGACGAGACGCCACAAACGCACGGCCCTGCTGGAGGTTCCCTTGGAAAAGATCCCGGGCTGGGCCCTGACCCGCCTTGGCCATGCAAGGCCGGACCTGGAAATCTGGAAAGACGTGGCCAGGATGCCCTGGCCCAAAGGGTACGGCCGTCTCGCCGCAAGGGTTCTTGCTCCCGACCGCAGCAGCGCCACCGCGGCACTTTCCCTGGCAAAAGTGGGCCGCTACCTGACGCGCCTGGCGTTGCCCTCCTTGGCCCGCCGAAAGCAAGCAGCCGTCCAGTGAGTCTCCGGGGCCCGACCCCGTCCACCCTTTTAATCCATGTCTTCCAACGGGTCACCCGATCGAATCTGCCTGGGAACGTACTGTGCGTTGCGGAGCACCTGCACCGACCTGTCGTCGAGTCGAAACTTCATGGGATAGAGCACCTGGTAGAGGGTCCTGTCGGCGCGACTGTATGGAATCCGCAGACTGAACGCCGCCTCGGTGAGGCATGCGAAAAGTTTTCGATGGGCGAATTCGGGGCGTTCGATATGGACATCCACCACTTCCCCCCTGGTCACTTCCAGTCTCAGGACAATCCGTCCTTGCAGCGTGACATCGGGCCTGGCCCCGGCATCCAGGACCGACTCGTAGCACCGCCTGGCCTTGCGAATGAATCCGCGACGGATCCGACGCAAGACCATCTTCCTGGTCAGGCTGCCGCCCGAAAGCGCTACCGATACTCTCTCATGACTCGGATTCCCCCAAATGGACGGCACTGACAACGACCTGCCCCCCGTCCCGATCCGGGCAAAGAACCGGTCTCCCCAACGCGAGGCAAACCGCCAGCGATCCCGGGAAAAAGGCTCGTGCATGTCCAGGGCCACCAAGGAAGATATGGGCGTGACGATACCGGCCTTTTTCGCACAACGCAGAGTCCTGTGCAGGAGTGCTGCCCTCTCTGCCTGGGACTTGGGCCGATGAGCCAGGAAGCCGGCCACAGCGCGGGAAGCGGCCAGAGCCATCAAGGCTCTGCCAGCAGACCCATGCAGTTCCACCACCCGAACGCTCCGGCTGTGCCATGCCCCCCGGTGACTGAAACGGATGTGCAGCGCCTTGGCCGGTCCCGGCCACCAGGAAACGGCCCGGGCCCCAGTCACCGTCGTCAACGAAGATGGGACATCCGCCAGGATGCGCCCATCCAACCTGGCGGTAACGCCCGTCACCGGCTCGGCACCCAGGATGGCTTTGGCGATGCGGTCAAGGGGACAGGACTGACAACGACGCAGAAAAACAGCAGGATCGAAGGCCCAGCCGATTCCCCCTCGCAAGCGCACCAGGCCGGCCACTGGTCCACGCTCCAGGGCCATGCCTTCGCCGCTGCCCGCTGCCCCCACCAACGCCACCAATTCCACACCGTCCAGGAAACGAGCGGCAGGCCCGGCCACGAAACTTTCAGGAAGCAGGCCGTCTGTCAACAAGACCAGGACCCTGCGTCCCTTCCAACGGGTAGGCAGGGCCCCAAAGAGACGATGTGCCTGCAGGAGAGCCTTGGTCAGATCCGTGCCATTGCCGCCGCCCACCCGGGCCAGCCACCGCCCCGCAGCCCGAACCCGGGCCCGGCGGGGCCGTTGCCAACCTGTGCCGAATGACTCGCTGTCCCTGTCGAAGGCCAACAGAGCAAACCGATCCCCGGCATGGAGCCTTGACACCAACTCGGCCAACAGGGCAGCCGCATGCTTTGCACTGCCCGGCCACATGGACCGGGATCGATCCACCAGGACCACGAGCCGAATGCCCGCGGACTGCGGCCTGGACTGAAGGCCGGCCAGTGACAGGATCAGGGCACCGCTCGACTGGGGGCCACAGCCCGGCATTCCCTGCGCTGCATGGCCCACGAACGCCGCCAGTGGAGCCTTGCCAGTGGCAGGGCCAAGGTCCAGTGACAAGACCCGCCCGAGGCGTTGCGTTTTCCAGGAGCCGGTTCCACCCGTCACGAGCACCTGCGCATCGACGAGGTGGTGATCCCTGGGAGAGGGAGGCAGCCAGAGAAAGCGGCGACCTTCCCGGACCTGGACGGCTGTCACCCAGGAAACCAGGACCAACACCAGGCCACCAGACCGGACCGGCCAGACTCGGACCAGGTATCTGTCCCCTCCCAATGCCTGGATCAGGCCGGGATCCGGCCTGTGGGGCAAGCCTGCAAGGTCTGCATACTCCCGTCCCGCATACCTCGCATCCAGCATCCTGCCGCTGGACCAGCGCCCCTCTCGTTCCACCTTGAAACCAGTGACCACCGCGCCCCTGGGCAATACCAGGGAGTATCGATACTCTTTGGCCCCCCAACCTCCCTGGAGCCTGATTTCCTCCTGGACCGACACCAGGGCACCATGAGAATGCACCCGGATCCTGTGGGACCGCATCCAGACCCGTGCCCCAGCCTGGCCGTCGCTGATGATCGGATCGGCTGATCCATCCGCAGCCGCCGCCTGCACCGGCACGAGCACAGCAAGACACAGTATCGTCCACAGACAGGACGAACGAAACGACGGGCAGCAGGAACCTGGCAATGAAACCTCCAACCTTCCCATGGACAGGACCGAACCGATCCTGATCCCTGACGGACGAGACGCGCCAAAATCGCGCTGCAAGGGGCCAACCGGACCGAAGACCTTGCCCGCCGCCCGGTTTCAGACTAAGTATAATATCTCGACGAATCGACACAAGCCGCGAAACTTCGATGGCCTGTCTTGGCACAGGAGGCAATCCATGAGCAAACAATCCGTCACGCTGACCTACGGAACCGAGAGCATCACGGTAGAGATCGACGAAGCCTTCCTGGCCGGTCCGGTCATCCGGCCGAGGGCCAGCGCCGGCACACCTCCCCACGAGGCCATCGCCGCAGCGCTTGCACAGCCGGTGGCCAGGCCCAGACTTCGTGAAATGGCCAAGGGAAAGCGCGTCAGCATCGTGATCTCCGACGAATTCCGTTTCGGCCTGCAAGACGAAATCATCCAGCATTTTTGCAAAGAACTGGCAGAAAGCGACGCAGCCTCGGTCACCTTCATCTGCGCCACTGGCTCCCACGATCCCTCTGTGTACGCAGTGAACGTAGCCAAGAGCGTGGACAAGCACGCAAAGGCACAGGGCCTCGCCTATGACTTCGTGGCACACGATTGCGACGATCCCACGTTGGTGGAAGTGGGCAACACCAGGAGGGGCACGCCCGTCATCCTGGACAGGGCCTATCTCCAGGGCGAGCTGAGGGTATTCGGCCATGAATCGAAGCACCATTACATGGCGGGGTATTCTTCCATCGACAAACACGTGGTGCCGGGAGTGTCGGCCAGGGCCACCATCGAGGCCAACCACAAAAACTCACTCTCTTCCCTGTCCGGGCCGGGCCGCAGCCCTTGGCACATCGATCCCGCCCGACGCGACAATCCTTTTTCAGACGATGCGGCCGAGGCCCGGATCTTGGCGGATCGCTTCGTCTGGAATCCGGAAAAAAACATCTTGGAAGAACGGGCAGCCGAAACCTTCGGCCTGGACATGATCTCGAAGAAAGACTCCGTGCTCGCATGCATGGCAGGCGACCCCAATGTCATCAACGCGCGCATGACCGACTTTGCGGACCAGTTTGGCATGTTCGAGGTGGAACCAACCAAGTACGTACTCATCTCCCCTGGTGGCCCGCCGGCATCCCAGGCGGTCTACGGAACGCAAAACTGCTTCGACATGGCCATGAAAGGCGCTCTGATTCCTGGAGGCGAGGCCTGTGTCCTGGCCCCCTGCGAAGGCAGGCCGGATCTCCCTGAAGACGTCAAGGGGCTTGCTCCGGACGGCAAGTCGAAAAAACTCTTCTGGGACAATCTCGTCAGAATGAAAGACTGGTCCCTGGAAGATGCGCTCCGGTTCGCAGACGAAAACTTCGAACTCTACCTCTGGAAGACCATCAAGGTGCTGCGCCTGTTCAAGGAACTCGACCTGCATATCGGACTCCACAGCACCCTGCCCGCAGAGCGACTCACTGAGGCCGGCTTCCAGTCGGTCCCCGATGTTCAAGCCTGGATCGACGAGCGCGCCGCACGCAACGATGGAAAGCTCCGGGTCATCGACCAGGGAAACAAGATTTTCGTCAAAGCCAGGTCCTGATTTTTCGAGACAGCACAGTCCGCTGTCTTCTCCACAACGCCACGTCTTCCAGAGAACCCCACGGAGAACCTCAGCGTGCTTCGCCGGCGCCTTCCTGACGATCCGCCCGGGAAGAGGGGACAAAATCTTTGTCTGGGTCTGATATATGCACAGGATGACAGAGGCCCTTGACCTGCTTAAAACCACTGAGAGCGATGATGTGATCCGGCTTTCCGTGTGTGCGGATGTAGGCGCGGATCCTGGCGAGCCGCTCCGACGAGAGGGGATGGTCCGAAAGAATCGGCAAGAGTGCCTTGCCCGCAGCACCCATTTTCTCTTCCTCTTGGGCCATCTTTTTGAAGAAACGAGGCATGCCTTCTGGGTCGAGGTGGGCCTTGTAGAGGAGCTTGAGCCCCTCCATGTCCGCCTCGGTCTCTTCGCCCCGGTCGTACTTAAGTGATGCCAGGGACGCCGCCCCTTGGGCCAGAAACCCGCCCATGTCGCCTGCGCCCCCGAACAAGAGACGCAGCGCCAGGAACAGTCCCATCTTACGAACCACCCGCTTGGTGCCATGACGCAAGAGGACATGCTGGACTTCGTGGGCCAAAACTCCCGCCACTTCTCCCGCGCTGTCCGCCTTTTCCAGCAATCCCGTGTGAATGAACACGTAGCCCCCGGGCAACGCGAATGCATTGACCGAATCCACCTGGATGACCTTGAAACGAAACTGGTATCCATTCGGCGGCATGCCGGACTCCAGCCGACGCGCCAGCTTGTGGATAAATTCGTTCAGACGCGGATCGGAACAGACAGCGTAACGCCCCAGCACGTCCTGGGCGGCATTGCGACCCAGTTGCCGATCCCATGACAAGGGCACCTTGGTGGCGGACCATTCCAGGAAATAGATGAAGGCCCGATATCCTCCATAGAGACCACCACCGATGCCCAGGACCACCAAGAGCACAACAATGGTCGTCTTGAGCCAGGAACGTCTTGCTCCCCCTGCCACGACATCAGCACCCGGCATGGAACCGGAAGACCGTGGTTGGGCGGTGCTCCGCCCTCCCGGAGGCGCCTGCGTCGTCACCGGCGACGAGCCGGACCCGCGGACCACTGCAGGACCCAGGGCTGCCGCGATCCCGGCAGCCCCGGCCAGAGGATCCCCACGGCCTGGATGGGGGCTGTCCTCTCCCCCCGAAGAGGGAGCAGGGGACTGCCCACCAGATGCAGACCAGGGCTCTCGCCCTTCTTGGCGGGCACGCTGGATCTCGGCCTCCCACTCAGGGCTGCCCGGCTTGGGACGATCGTGCTCTCCCGGAGGGACCCAGATTGGGATGTGACCACCTTGTCCGTCTCTGTCCGTCATGTCTCCTCGTCTCTCTGCTCATCCTCCGCCCCGCCGCAACTGGGCATTGCACAGTCCCGGACAGCAGGACGGGCCGGAAACACTGCGTGATCGCCTACCTGCCGTGGCCCGGTTTCCCAGGCTCCCACAAGGCCCCTTCGGGCACTCCGAGTTTTTTCAACAACCGCCCCAAAGAGGACTCGGTCACCGAAACCCTCGTGGGCATCCCTCCAGACAGCCCAAGCAGCTCGACGAAATCCACCCCTGAATCGAACGCAGCCGCAGCCGTCACGTAAGGCCCCTGCTTGACAATGGAGACCTGAGCCTGTTTCTGCCCCTC
>CAZIJS010000146.1:7320-11516 GCA_964539505.1 uncultured Myxococcales bacterium | reverse complement strand
CTGGGAATGTCCTGGTGGACTGTTCGGGTCGGCCACAGAGGGGACGGATGTCAAAAAGTCGGGTCCGGATGGAGGAGGGGTCCTTTGTTGTCGGGATGCCCAATGATGCTGGGAACGGTGCGCTTGATGGTCCAAATGGATCGAGTCGGAGATGGTCCATGAATTGGTCAGGAAAATTTGTCCTCGTTGCTTCGTCCATTGCCTTCTGTGCGCTGGTGGGTTGTGCCAGGGGCGGGTCGGCGGGTGAGAGTTGTGACGACGTGTCGTGCCAGAGTTATTGCCAGCAGGCGGGCTACGGGCAGGGAGAATGCGTGGATGGTGCCTGTTTGTGTCACTACACCCCCACCGGATTGGATGGTGGCTGGCATCCATGGACCAGGGATGGGGCAGATGCCTGCGGGGGGTGCGGGGACGGACAGATGTGCTGTGACGGGTCCTGTATTGGAATCTTGTCAGATCCGTCCAACTGCGGGTCTTGTGGAAAGATCTGTGGTGAGGGGGAGCAATGTGTCAACGGCTGGTGCCTCTGTGGTGGTCGAAGCAAGTGCTACGAGGACGAGAAATGCTGTGACGGCGAATGTGTCAACATTCTCTATGATCCCACAAACTGTGGAGACTGCGGCGTGGAATGTACTGCGGAGATCGGGCCGGATTGTTTCGAGGGACAGTGTGTCTGTCCGGAAATTGGGAATGCCAATCCGAGGGCCTGTGCCGGAACCAGAGATGACATGTGCTGTCCGAGGACGTTCCTGGCTTCCGGGGGCTGCACGGACCTGGACAACGACCGGGAACACTGTGGTTCCTGTAAAAAGTCCTGTGATTTTCAAAACGGGGAGATTTGTTTCATGGGACAATGCGTCCTGGGGCAAAATTGAGGGCACCATGACGTCAGCACAGGCCGGTGCGATTCTCGATGCCTTTCTGAAGGAGGAGTATGGGCGTTTTCTCCATCTCGGAGAGGTGGAGACCCATCGAGGCGCGGCTGGGATCGTCTGGCGGGCACCCGTCCTTTGTGGGACGGGACAGGAGGAATTCGAGGTGGGCACGCTGGCCGTAGACGAAGCCGGCCAGGTCGTCGACGCCTTGCCTCCTGCAGAGGTGGTCGCGGCAATTCGGGCTGCCTCTCCCACAGGGCAGGGAGGGGCGGGTGAGTCTTCGGAGGAAGTTGGAGCAGACACCTTGTCGGAGGCTGATGCCTGGGCGGCCGATCTTGCTGAGGAACTGGTGGAAGAAGGGGTGGTTTCAGCCGCTTCATCCTCTCCGGTGACACTGGACCTGCCGGAGGATGACCCTGATGCTGTCTGGGCGCAGGTGGAGCAACTCTTGGATGGTTCCGATGAGGAGAGCCTCATCGCAGCGCGGGAACTGTTGCCCAGGATGCTCGTGTTTTCGGACTATCGGGCCGTTGCATTGTCCGAATTGGCCTGGGTGGAGATGCAGCTTGGACACCAGGATTTGGCGCTCGACTACTTGGAGGCGGCAGCCAGAGAGTTCTCCGACAGGGCCGATGTGACATCGCTCCGGCTGCTTTGTGACAAGGTCAGGGAACTGGTGGGCGAGGAACGCTATTCGGGCGGTGTGTTCGACAATCTGCTGCGTAAGACAGAGGCCCGAGTGCAGCCCGTGGCCAATCTGGCGGATGTCCCGGTCTTGTCGGGGCTGTCTGATGACCTGGTGTCTGCAGTGGATGCCTGGGCCAGTGTGATCGAGGTGGATCAGGCAAAAAATCTCCTGGAAGAAGGGAGTCCGTCGCTCAACGTCTATTTCATACGCAGCGGCCGCATGGCGGTGCTCGTGCGGACCCCTTCCGGTGGAGACAAGACCATCACAATGCTCCTTCCAGGCGATCTCGTGGGAGAGTCGTCGGTTTTGTCGCCGTCGAATCCTGTGTGCAATGCAACGGTGCGGGCCGAGGAGCCCACGAGTCTCTGGCGGATTCCCGGTGAGGCCCTGCTCACGGTCTTTGGTTCGTTTCCCCAACTCAAGCAGCGTCTGGCCGCGGCCAGGGAACTTCGCAGTATCCACGGATTCATGTCCCTGCATCCCACGCTCGGAGAACTCGAAGACCAGTTTCGTCTCGGGATCATCGGCTGCATCACTGAAGCGAGACACCTGCCGCCCCAGTCGGTGGTCATTGCTCCCGGAGCGCCGCCTCGTGCCGGGTACCTCGTGGTTCGCGGATCGGTGGCACAACGAATCGGGGGACAGACCCTGAGAATCTATGGTCCTGATGATTTTCTCGGCTTTCGGGATTCGCTGCACGGCATTGCAAGTGAATGCGAATTTCGCACACTCGAAGAAACCGTGCTCATGGTATTCGACGGTGAGCGTATGCGCACCTTGGCCTTGGAAGCGCCTCCCCACGTGGCATCAGTGCTCGAGAGGATCGATTGACCGGTCTTTTTCGACCGGATCTGCAGGCCGCTTTGCAGGGTGGGTGGGGATGCGCGCTCGATTCGATGGATTGTCGGTCAGTGGGTCACGACCGCCGTACCAGACCGGTTTTGATGATGGGGTTGTCCCAATTGATGGTCAACACGGAGTAAGTCTGCTCGCCCATGCGGTCCTGTTTTTCCACCACGGTGATGGCCTTCACTTCTTCCATGATCTTGAGGAGCCGTTTACGCTGCGCATTGTTCATGAAGTCGAAGGTTTCGTTCATGTAGTTTTTCAAAAATGGTCCCACCCAGATCTCCGCACTCCGGATTTCGTCTTGAGCACGCAGGATGAGGCCTACGCAGGCCCAGAGGTCCTGGATGGCATATTCGTGCATATACTGTCTCAGGATCCGGTCGGCTTCCACTTCGTCCTTCGGATCCACGTGCACGGTTTCCGGCACTTTGGATTTCGTGTCGTGACGAGAGGATGTCTCCTTGGTGGCCTTTGTATCGGGTATTCCAGGTGACGTCCTGTCCATCGAATCGGTGGGTGGCTCTAGTTCGTCCGAGACATTGTCTGTCTCGTCGGTTCTGCCTGCACTGTCCGACTCGGACTGCGACGGTTCCTCGGCCGGTTCATCGACTGGTGTCGCGATCTTGTCGTCGTTTTTCGCCAGGGATCCCTCGATGGTGGGGAGTGCAGCGGGGGACTTGGACGCGCTGGTAACGACTTTCGGGGAACCACCCACTTGGATCGGCTCGGCATCCGGCGGCAGGAGGGTCGTTGCGTCGATGAACTGCTCCATGCCCACCAGGGCGATGAGGTCTCCAGACGTGGCCTGGGCCGGGCTGATGATCAAGATGTCTTTTGCCCGCTCTTTGATCTTCTCGACGATGGGCATATAGTCCCGGTCCCCTCCCACGATGATGTAACATGCGATATCGGACCTGGTCAGCAACACCTCCATGAGGTCGATGCTCAGCTTGAGATCCGCCGAACTCTTGTGGCGGCGGGACAAGACATACTGGGGCACGATACCCAGGAGGCTGAGTTGGCTGAGTGCATCGCGCGCCGGTCCATATTCCCAGGAACCATAGGCTCGACCGAGTACGACGTTGATGTCGTGCTGGAGTTCGAGTTCATCCCTCAGGGCGGTGAGCACATGGATGGTTGCCTCGAGGGGCTTGGTCACCATGTCCGAGAAGGAGATGTAGATGTTTTCGAAATCCACGAACAGGGCCCCGAGCCTCTTGGGTCTCACCACACGGGAGAGGGGGCGGTCCGTAAAGGTGGGAAAGAGGTCGGGTGGTCTGTCCAGGCTTGCCGGGCCGACGAACGAGCCGTCCAGATGCAGGTGGTGACGATCCTCGGATTCGATGACCATGGGACCGTTTCGGCGTGCACTGGTTCCCACTACATTCGAGTGCTGACTCGACGGATGGGGGGAGGCCGAAGGCACGGGGCGCTTCATCGCGCCATCCGGGCGCGCCGTATCGTTGTCTTGACCATGGTCAGTGGAGTGATCATCGGATGAATTCTTTTTCGAAGATGACATGATGCGTTCTCTAAAATTTCCTGTATGCCACCGGGACTTTCACTGCACATCCCAAGGGGGCGAAATATAATAACTGTTCTTTGAGAAAATGGATTGGCCTTCTTTTTAACATGCAGCATACCTCCCGCAAGAGGGTTTTGTGATGGGAACACATGGAGCCATCGTCGCCCTTGGGATTCGCCAACAGCATCATCCTTGGCGGGTCTTGGCTGAAAAAGACGGCCGATCTTTGGCCGGGCCTTCTGGACGGCAGACAAGACAT
>CAZIJS010000146.1:0-7310 GCA_964539505.1 uncultured Myxococcales bacterium | reverse complement strand
AATTTGGGATTGCACCCTGACCTCCTCCGCTGGATTGCGGTATCCCATCGCTGCAATCCAGAAACAAACATGCCATGGTTCGAGGATGAACCCTGTATTTTTTCGTGACGTCTCGTTGGTCATGGCCGTGGCTCTCCTGGGCCTTCCGGCAGGCTGTCGCAGGCAACGGGTCTCTGCCAGGCAGCGAAAAGCGCCCAGTCCTGCAGTGCCCACTGCTTTGACCACGCCCCTGGACAGGGGCCTCGGGTCCGACGCCAAGCTTTCGTTCATCAACCTCGTGCGCTATCGCCTCAATTTGAGTCTCCCCAAAGGTGCTGTGGAACGCTGGGACCTTTGGGCGGAGGGCTCGGCACCGTTTCCCTTGCCGGATGGCAAGAGGGCGTTCTTGCTCAGTTTCCGGAGGGCGGAAGATGCCGAACACGAGCAGGGGATTCTCGTGATCGGCCTGTTGGAGGGACGCATGCCCGTGATCGTGGCCCAGTGGAAGATTCCTGCCAGCATCGGAGACATGCATCCAGTGGACATGGGGCCGGAGGTGGGTGTTTTGCTCCACGTCATGTCGTCGGGCCCTGCCGGGCCGGGGCATCGCATGCTCTACCATCATTTGCTCAGGTTGAAGAACCACCGTCTGGAGGAGACATGGTCGGCGCGGTGGACCTATACGAGAGGGGCTCCGGCGAGTTACCTGCCTCCTGTCATTCGTTTCGTGGATACCGACGGGGACGGCAAGAAGGAGATTCTTTTGAGAGTCCCGGGCGCTGCCCTTTCCAAGCGAAGGTCCCGGCGTTGGGCGATTTTTCGATGGGATGGCTACTCAGGGCGGTTCGTTCCCAAGAAGGGTTTGGCCTGGTCACCAGTGACCATCCAGAAACCGACATGGACGGTTTCTGGTTTTTTGGAGGCCCTGCATGCACAAGATGGGGATGTCGTTGGGCTCTTGACCGCATATCCTGCTCCGGGATGCAGCAGACCCGAGGAACTGGTGGATTTTCTGGCCAACGAAGATGTCGAACCAGCGGGGTTGCTGCGCCGCTCCAAGGCGTCTTCGGCAAATCGGGCCGTGGTGACCGTTCCCATGAAGAAAAGGTCTGGGCCCGGACGGTACCTCCTTGAAATTCAACTCAGAAGGGAGCAGGCGCTCTTGCCTCGATGGAAGGTCTGCAGACTCCGGTTGCTTCGTTGGTAGAAGGGGGATGATTCCTCGATGGGAATGCCGCAGTTTCGGTGGATCCTTTCGGCCTACTGCAGTTCCTTTGCCATCTTGTGTTTGAGCTGCTCTTCGACTTTGCCGGCCAGTGCGGATACCGGGAAGCTGAGGCTGAGTTCCACCACGACGCGATTGGGCTCGATTTCGGCCCAACCTTTGACTCCGGACCTTGTGATGGTGACCTTGGTGTCCGATTCCCACTCGATGGTGAGATCGTACTTGGATGCCATGTTGCCCAAAACAGATTCCATTTTTTCTCGGACTTCGGCCTGGTTCATGGTGTAGGCCTGTTCCACACGCAGGGTCTTTGCCATTTTTGTATCTCCTCTCGGCGTTGAGGTCCTTGTCTAGTCGATGTGGAGCAATGTTCGGACTGTCTCCAGGAGAACTGGTGCCCGAATCGGCTTGGTGATGTAAGCGTTTGCGCCCAGCGCCAGGGCCCTTCGGCGATCTTCTTCTCCACCCTCGGTGGTGATGATGACAATGGGAACCTTCTGATAGCGCGAATCGCTGCGTACCCGCTTGACGAGCTTGAGCCCGTTCATGATGGGCATGTTGATGTCTGTCAGGATGATATCGAAGGCGTCGCCGGCCAATTTCTTGATGCCGTCCAATCCGTCCACGGCCTCGACGACGTCCAGGCCCCGAATCCTGGCAAGGGCAAGGACGATAAGTTGCCGCATGGTCTGACTGTCTTCGACGACGAGAGCCTTGAAACCTGACATGGTGCACCTGTTTTGACGGAGAGTTTTTCACGGCTTTTGCGTGCTGTCAACAGTGCGATTTTGGGCTCGCAGCGCGAGCAGAAAGGATTGGTCCGGGACATCGAGTCGTGGTCCAGACAGTCTGGTGTTGCAGCCCCGTCTTCCATGCTCACAGGATACTCACATTGTGCGGATTTATCTTGCGACCTGGTGTGTCACAGGGGCGGATTCACCAGGACCAGGCCGTGATTGGTGGGGACGGCTACAGAGCCAGACCCGCTGAGGACCGGGGCTGAGACCACGGTTGACCGTCGTAGGGAGGCCTTCCAGAGAACCTGGAGGTTCTTGTTCAAGACGAGGACCTGATGGCCACGGGCAACTGTGATCAGTCCTGCAGGTCCAGGAGAGACGAACGGAAGGCCTTGGGATAAGACCGTTTGTCGTGAATCAGTCAGTGAGACCACGTTGACCAATGTGCCGTCATCCCTCCATCGAAAGAGAGCCCTGGCTGTGCTCATGTAGATATCCCTGCCGATGCGAAAAAGAGGCATGAAGGCCGGCCTGTCGGCAAAACGCCGACTCCATTTCTGCTTTCCTCTGCCATCGAGGCAGAGCAGGGTCACTTTGTCTACTGTGTCCTGTGGGCGACTCCCTCGGGCCTTGTTTTCCACAACCGAGCAAATCGTTTCCGATCCGCTCAGCAGCGGCTGTGAGACGAGGGTCCCCTCCACAGGGGAGCGCCAACGCAGCCAACCGTCGGGCGAGCGGGCTTCCAGTGCGGCGCTCGTCATTCCCGATGTATTTTTGAAAGCGGCATTGTTCGCGAGGTAGATGGTTCCGTCGGGCCCCAGGGTGGGTGGCAGGGGAGCCGACCTGCCGGCGGTGGTCGAGTCTGGGCAGATTCGCTGGGTCTCCCCTCCATTCGATGCAAGCAACACGACGAGACAGCCGCGAGACGAGAGGACATACAGCTTTCCCTTCAAGTCCGCGGTGGGGACAGATGGCCTCGCCCCTTGTGAACTGCGCCATGTCCACAAGACCTTGCCGTCTTGGGAGGCGGCCTGCAGACTCCTTTTCGTGGCGTGGTATTTCCAGCCTCTGTGGTCCATGCTCCAGGAGAATATTCCAGGGTGGCGCCATGGGGTTGGAAAGGTGGAGAGAAAGACCCGGGAATGCATGACAGCGAGCTTGTTGGGGCAGAGAAGAGCCGTTTTGGGCCCATCCAACGAACCACTCCGACTGCAGCCTGTCAGGCGATGAACCACTTTTTCGATTCGTCCCCAGGGGGCTGGGGTGGACCAGATACCGACAGGTTTTCGTGCTCGGATCGGCGTTGCCCCGACATCACGAGACACCAACATCGCCATGAAGGAGACCCCCAGGACGGTCCACTTGGTGGGAGACGTCGTGGTTGGACCTCTTGGCCCTGGTGTGGCACCAAGGCAATGATTGGACCTGGGTGGCATAGGGACGTTTTAGCAGGATGTTTTTTGTTTTTCAACGCATTGGACCCCTGACCGTTTCACACATATTTCGGAAGGATGGCGACAAAAAACCTTATAGGAGTTCGATGGACGGCATGTAACGCATTGAAAGAGCAATGGAAATGGAAAACCTCAAGTAACTTGTGCAGTGAATCTACTGAATGGATTGGCAGCGAGACAAGGTCACTTGCCGCAAGAAACAGATGCATCGTTCCAGGGGCTTGACAATGAGACGGCATGCGCCAATACCTCCCTTCATACACAAAGGACGGTTTCGTTGGCTTCCAAGACGTTTTCCATAGTCACCCTGGGTTGCAGGGCGAATCAGGCCGACAGCGCTGCCTTGGCATCCTATCTGGAAGCTGCGGGGTTGGTCCGGGTGGGCCCGCGGGATGCAGCGGATGTCGTGGTGGTCAACACCTGCACGGTCACATCCGTGGCGGACAGACAGTCTCGGCAGGCCTTTTACCGGGCGCGCAGGCGAAGCCCGAACGGATTGGTGGTGGTGGCAGGCTGCTGGGCGAAAATCCCAGGGCGTGGTGCGGATCTCCCAGATGACATGGTTTTGTCCCGGGGCGCCGAGCCAAGGGATATTGCCCGAGAGGTACTCGGTCGGTTGGGACTGCCATACCCCTCGGAGGAGAGCATGGTGGCGACGGGGTTGGCTGGGCCCGCCAGGCCAGCTCTCAAGATTCAGAACGGATGCAACGAGCACTGTGCCTACTGCATCGTCCGCATCGCCAGGGGCCCTTCCCGGAGTGTGCCGGAGGAGCGGATCGTGGCATCGCTCAGGGAGGCTTTCCAGCAGGGCAAGGCGGAGGTGGTACTGACTGGGATCAACCTGGGAGCATGGGGAAGGGATTTGGGGAAGAGCTTGAGCGGCCTCCTTGCGAGATTGGCCAGGCTGCCGGATCTGCCCAGGTTACGCTTGAGCTCCATCGAGCCCATGGAGTTGACTCGGGACCTGCTGGAAACCATGGCAGCCTCTCCGGAACGTATCTGTCCGTTTCTCCATGTGCCGCTCCAAACAGGGTCTGCCAGGTTGCTGGAGCTCATGCAGAGGCCATACGGGCCGCGGGAATACGAGGATTGGGTGAGGGCCGCTTCAGACATCGTACCGGATATTTGTCTTGGTGCCGATGTGATCGCAGGCCTGCCCACCGAGACGCAGGAAGATTTCGCAGAGACGATGAGGTTTCTGGATGCTCTTCCCATCTCCTATCTCCACGTGTTTCCCTATTCACCGAGGCCTGGAACGGAAGCGGCAGGCATGAGCCCGGTTCCCGATATTGCGGTTCGTCGTTCCAGGGCGGCGCAATTTCGGGAATGGAGCCGCATGCGACGCAGGAGATTCCATCTGTCCCAGGTGGGAAAGGTGAGACCGGCGGTCCTGGAGAGACCGGCTGGGAGACGACCTCAGGCGGTCACGGACAACTACGTGACCGTCATCTTGAATGAAACGATCGATTTTCCACAGGGTACGAAGTTGCAGGTTCGTATCGATGGGGTGGATGGGGAGACTGTCTACGGCGGGGTCCACCCGGTAAGCTGACCTGGGAGGGCATCCGTCGAACCGATGGCCCAGCGAGACGAACAGGGGCGGTATCTGCCGAATCGATCATCCGGCGAGGCGAGGGTTGAGAGCGTCGCCCGGATTCGGATCAGCCGGCGATCTGACCAGCGAGCACGAGAATCGACTCCACTGGCAGACCCTTTTCTTTGACGAGCTTGACGGCCGCGTCGAATTCGCCCTTGTCGAGCCAGAGCCCTTTGCAGGAACCGCAGTAGTCGATAAGGATGTTGCCGAACTGGACTTCCTTGAGTGTTCCCTGGCACACGGGGCAGGCCGTCGTGGTATCCGACGGGACGGGCGGGACGTTTTTGTCGATTCCAAGGGCGCTGCGCATTTCATCGAGTTCTGCGTCTGATTTTTCTCCGAGTTTTTCCAGTTCGCCCCGATCGAGCCACACGCCGCCGCAACTCGGGCAGATGTCTACTTCGATTCCTGCGATTTCCTTGCGGTCTAAAACACTGGTGCACTTCACGCAAACGATGATTTCTTCGGACGGCATGATTGAAAGACTCCTCGTTTCGGCCCCTTTAGGACCTTTGGATGCCAGGGGTTTGGCATTCGATGATGCCCTGCTTTTTCGTTTCTATCCAGAAAGGCTCTTGGATGCAAGGCTTGGGGCTGTCGCCGATGGAGTTTTGTTTCGCAGAGGTCATTTTCAAAAAATGGGTTGCCGGTTCCATGCTCACAGGGCACTCTCCACGTTCCCATCTGGTCCCATGCCGTGCATCGCTGTCCTGTTTGGGAAAACGGGAATGGTATGTCACGATCATGGGGTTCTCGAACTGGGAAGCGAGGTCATCGATGGACTTGAGTGCCTTGAGCCGCAGACTGGGAAGGACCTGTGAACTGCTCCGGTTTTCGTCACCAGTCAGTCATGTATACAATCCAGTGGAATATGCTTGGACACCGCACCAGGCCTACTTGCATCGCTACGGAGAGGGACGGCGACGGATCATTTTCTTGGGCATGAATCCTGGTCCTTTCGGCATGGCCCAAACAGGCGTGCCGTTTGGCGATCCAGTCCTGGTGCGGGATTTTCTCGGGTTGGATGGGCCGGTGAATAGGCCGGTGAGAGAGCATCCCAAGCGGCCGATTCTGGGATTCGAATCGCCCCGTCGAGAGATCAGTGGCAAGCGATTTTGGAGCTGGGTGGCCTCACATTATGAAACGTCCGAGAAATTTTTCCAGGACAGATTCGTGTGGAACTACTGTCCCCTGATGTTTCTGGAAGAGTCGGGACGAAACCTGACACCGAACCGGATCGCCAAGGCGCAACGAGATCCCTTGCTTGCATTGTGCGACGAGGCCCTGGCGGCGATTGTCCGTCTTTTCAAGGCTGAAGTCATCGTGTCGGTGGGAAGGTTCGCCGAGCAACGGGCGGTCCAGGTCTTCCAGAACGGCGAGATCGCAATCCTTCGGATTCCTCATCCTTCCGGGGCGAATCCCCAGGCGAGCCGCAATTGGGGCGGTCAGGTGGATGCGATCCTCAGCGCGGCTGGACTGGAGTGACCGGTTCTCGGGATCCTGCTTGGGATTTCGACAAGCGTACCCCACCACGACGGATACGGATAATGAGCGTGGCTTCTCCGCGCTTGGGCAGGATGGCTGCCCAGCCTTTGGGCAGCCTTGGGTCGGACCAGTCGAAGATCCATTTCGCGTCTCGCGGTGATAGATTCACGCATCCGTGGCTTCGGACCCGTCCAAATTTGCCATGCCAATAGGTTCCGTGCAACGCCAGACCAGCCTTGAAGTACATGGTCCAGGGGACATCCCACATGGAGTAACTCAATTCCGGATCCTCGTCGTCATCGTTTGTTCGGGTCCCCTGCATGTCGGTCTTGGCCAGTTTCGCCCAGACCCGAAACAAGCCCACGGGAGTGCGGCCGTATCGTGTAGACCGGGACGTTGCCTTCATAGGCCACGAGGGTCTGTTCCTGAAGGTCGATATCCACCCACTTGGTCCATCGGCCGACTTCTTCCGGCGGCGCGGCCAGGAGGGCGATGCGCAGCCGGTCGGTACGGACCCACCATCCCGAGGGGGTTTTCAGGAAGGCCCTTCGCCTTTGCATGGTCAGTCTGCGAATCGCCCTGAGACGGCTCCTGCGCCCGAGTCTTTCCATGTCGGCTGCCTGGAACCGGGCAGGTAGAAAACCTGGCAGTGGGGTTCGACGCCCCCCGCGATGGATATGCGGTTTGGTGGAACGAGCCCTGATGGATCGGTGCTGGATGACCAGAGCGGCTGGCTGGAAGCGCGAAAACAGGGCAATGCGTTTTCTGGGCTTTGCCGCAGGTCGCCTGGAACCCCTGGTGCCCCTGAGATAGGAAAAGGCCAGGGGGAGGTC
>CAZIJS010000145.1:3903-11557 GCA_964539505.1 uncultured Myxococcales bacterium | reverse complement strand
CGCACCCAATGACCGGACCTGCCCCCGGATTTTTCCTCCAGTTGGACCCTTTCGATGACAATGCCCCTTTCCAACGACTTGCACATGTCGTAGACCGTCAAGGCGGCAACGGATGCGGCGGTGAGGGCTTCCATCTCCACTCCGGTTCTGTCGAAAGCCCGGCTGTGGGCCTCGATGGCCACCCCCTGGTCCAGGACACGCACGTCGAGATCCAGGGAGGTCAGCCGGATCGGGTGGCAAAAGGTCAGGAGGCTGGGTGTCTGCTTGGCCGCAGCGATGCCGGCCAAACGTGCCGCCGACAGCACGTCTCCCTTGGGCAGGTTGCCGCTCTTGACGGCAGCCAGGGTCTGGGGAGCAAGCCGCACGAAGGCGCTCGCCCGGGCTTGCCGGATCGTCTCCGCCTTCTGGGATACATCGACCATGTGGTGGGACATGAAAGCCTCGCTCCTAGAGTTCCTGCCCGAGCACATAGGCAGGAAGGGCCTGCGACAGGAGATCGAGATCCAACTCCATGGCAGCCACCGGGTGTCCCAGGCCGAATCGCTCGAGCACTTCGGGATGAATCTCGCCCAGGTGACCCAAGGGCCGACCGTTCCAGGACACCAGCGCGCACCGGCCGTCGAGGTAGCTGCCCAGGGAACCATTGGTCACCGTCAAATCCAGGCCGAACTCACGCCCCAATGCCTGACAGAGAGCCCTGGCATCTGCAGCGCCGGCCCTGGCATCGATGAAGACGGAAGCCAGTCGATGATGTTCCCTGGCGCCTGTCTCGGCCTCCTCGTCGAGAAGCGTGACCGGCCCCACCTCGAAGAGACGCTGGGGGAGTTCGCGGTGCGTATTGAACCCCAAGGTTTCGAGAAGACCGGGAAGGAGGGAGACCCGCAACATGGTCTGATCCGCTGAGATCGGGTTGTCGAGAAGCACCGCCCGCTGGTCCTCTTCGATCCGCATGGCCTCGAAAGCCTGGGACGGCGATGTCAAAACGAGCGTCATGGCCTCCATATACCCCAGTCCCACGAGCACCTTCCGGGCCGCCTCGGCAGCCTCGGCCGCAGGATCGGGGCTGCCCACGGTCATGGTGGGCACCAACCTGGGCGAAATGTTGTGGTAGCCGTATGCGATGGCCGTGTCTTCCATCAAGTCCCTGGGATGGAGGATGTCGGTGCGATAGGCCGGGACCCACACATGCAGAGCATCGCCCCGGTCCTCTACTTGGTGGCCCATCCGTTCCAGGAGCGCGACCACATCCTTGCGGTCCAGGTCCACGCCGATGAGCCGGGCGGTGGCATCTGGGTCCAGGTCCACCTCCTGCGGGGTGAAGTCGGGCGTCACCAGGACCCCGCCGTCGGGATAGGATACCTCCACGCCCTGCACCACACAATCGGGCTGAAGCTCTTTGAGTGATGTGGTCAGCACCACCAGCGCCTTGTTGACGATGTGTCGATTCGTGCCCGTCACGTCGATGAACAGGTCGGAGGTCTCCTCCCGCACCCTAGTCTGCTCACTGTTGATGATGGGAGGCATGGACAAGACCAGGTCGTTGGAATCCACGAGCAGTGGATAGAGCTCGAACGGTTCGAGAAGCCTGGCGAACGCCACTCCCTTGGGATGGCGTTCCAGGATTTCAGCGGGGGTCATGGCAGAATCCCGATCGTCCGGGTCCATCCCGAGGGGCACGAACCTCAAACCGTCGGGAGCCACTGCCTTGTACCGGAACGGGCCTTGCACCAAAGCCAAGTCATAGACTCCAATGGAGGCATGCTTGCGATCCCTGCCCAGGGCCCAATGGAGATTTTCCTGGAGCTTCATGAGCACTTTGACCAGATCGTCGTCCAGACGCAATCCGCGAACCACCGCCGCAGCAATGGCCGGTCTGGGACAGCGCTCCGTCTGAGTCGCGGGATCCACCTCCAGCCTGGCCGCCACAGAGTCGAGTCCATAGGTGCGCAGGCCCTTGTCCGCTCCGAGATAGGCACGCAGGGCCCGACCCAGCCCGGCGGGATCGAAGAGGTCGGGACGGACGGCCAGCAACTCCATGCGGATCACCTCGGTGGTCCCCAGCTCCAGGATCATGTCGGGGTGATCCTTGAAGGACAGTCCGCAATTGCCGCATTGGACCGGTGGCGTCTGGGTCTCGGTGATCTCGGTGATGGCGCCGCAACGGCTGCACTTGAAACGCTGCAGGGATGCATACCCTTCCACGTCGCAGCCGAGATGATGGAGATGGTCCACCAGCTCGTCGGGCGAAACTCCTTCGCCTGCAGAGCCCAGGACCTGGTGGAGCTGTCGTACGGGAATTCCAACTACCGGCATAGCGGGGTCTCCTTGAGCCACTCGATGTCCGACAGGCAGGTCTGCCGGATATCAGACAGGTCGTATCGAAACATGGCCAAACGCTCGAGGCCAAGGCCCCAAGCCATGACAGGAACCTTGCATCCCAGGGGCTCGGTCACTTCCGGTCGAAACAGTCCGGCCCCTCCCATCTCCACCCAGTCCTTGCGGCCCTCGTGCCAGACGAAGACCTCCACCGAGGGCTCGGTGTAGGGGAAAAAGGCCGGCCGGAACTCGAAGCGAGCAAACCCCATCTTGCGATAAAACGCCTCCAGGGTGCCAAGCAGGGCCGCAAAGCTGCCCTGCTCGTCGATGATGATGCCGTCGACCTGATGAAACACGGGCAGGTGCTTATAGTCGATGGTCTCGCGGCGAAACACTCGGCCCACGCAAAAGACCTTCCTGGGGGGCCTGGGATCTTTCGCCAGGGCCCGCACCGTGGCCGCAGTGGTATGGGTCCGCAGGACCACCTGACTGGCCCGCTCCTCCTCCCAGGGAGTCCGCCAACCCACCGAGCCGGTCTGCCCACCATGTTCATGGGTGGCCTTGACCCGGGCCACCAGATCCGCATCGGGCAAAGCAGCTTTGCCCGGCCTGGCCACGTAGAAGGTGTCTTGCATCTCGCGGGCAGGATGGTCCTGGGGCTGGAACAGGGCGTCGAAATCCCAGAAAGCAGACTCCACCGACGGACTGGTCACCTCCGAAAAGCCCATCTCGAGGAAAACGCGCCTGGTCTGGGCCAGAACCCTGCCGAAGGGGTGGGTCTTGCCCACTGGCGGCCGGTACGATTCGAGTCGCAAATCATAGGGACGAAAACTCACCTTGCGCCAGGCCCCGTCCTTGAGCAGTTCCGGGGTCAGCTCGTTGACCTCGACCCGGGCCTCCACGCCCTCGGACCAGACGCTGCGGCCCGCCTGGGTGGCCCGAGCCTTTCTGAGCACCCGCTCCTTGACCTTGAGCAGGCCGCTGCGCCCCGCCACTGCCCGGATCATGCCCTCGGCATCCAAGCCACGGTCCTCCAGATCCTTGCGTGTGAGAGGCTCCTTGGCGCCCAGAAGCGCCACAAGCTGCTCATCGAGCCCAGGGCCATCCTCCAGAGCCTTGCGGCCCTGCTCGGTGATCTGCAACGTCTTGCCCGACTTTTCCGCCCAACCCTTCTTGGCGAGCCACTTGAGACTCTGGCCCACGGTCTTTTTCTCCAGTCCCGTCGCATCGGCAAGCTCGGGCAGTTCCGCCGAGCCTCCTGCCTTGGCCAGACCCTCGATCACGATGCGCTCGGGCAGTCTGCCGTCCGGATAGAGGCGACCCTCCTTGCCGAGCCGATACTCCTCGTAGTTCTCCTCGATCATCTCCACCCAGCCCTGCTCGGCGAGCCATCGGACCGCCGGATCCACCTGGGCCTGGTCCAGCCCGAGTCGTCGGGCCAGATCGGGGATGGACAAGGCTTCCTCGGTGCTGCAGAGCGCCTGGAACACCTGGTGGGGCACCTGGGGCAACTGTCTCATGATACCTCCTCGACAACCTTGGCACGGGCTTTTTGGCCCGGCCGGAAACCGCGCAATTATAGAAGACCTTTTTTCGCTGTCACGTCCAAAGAATCAAGAAACCGACAAAGGAGCGTAGAAAACGGGGAGGAGAGGACCGGCCGCATGAAATCGACCGGTTCTATCGATGGGATCACTGGTTGGACGCAGGAGCCGGAGCCGTGGAGTCGTCGGTGCATTCCGTGCAAAATGGGCCGCTGTAGAGTTCGTGGTCCAGCCACAGACCGCAGCACAGATCTCCAGGGCAGTCGAACTGCCCCCCACAGGGTATGACACAGCGGTTGCCCTGCTGCGGGTCATCGGAACATTTGTACCCGTCTGGACAGTCGCAGTCAGCCATACAAAAGCGCGACATCACATGCGCAGGCATGGAGGGTTGACAGGCCCGCAGCGATGGGTCCTGGTCGGTTGGCAGGCAGGAAAAACCCGGCCGGCAGTCGCCGTCGCTGGTGCAGCTCCGATCTCCCCGTACGCAGACCCCCTCGGGACGGTCCAGAACATCCACCTGACAGACGAGCCCAAGGCCCGGGGCACAATCCGCATCTGAGCTGCAGGTCTGGTAGCACCTTCCCTGGGGTGGAATGGTGGGCCGGCCGCCGAACACGCAGGTCAGAGGATAGGTGCAGTGGCAGTCATAGGCGCAATGTGCCCCTATGTCTCCCGGGGTACCTTCCCATCCCCGGCAAGAACAATCTTCTCCCTCGGGACAACGTTGCATCCCGAAATCCACAGCCAGATCCCTGTAGACACTGGACAGGGTCCAGGTGCCTCTGGTCTGCCAAGAAACCTCACCGAACAGGGGAACGAGGACTTCCCTGTCGGGACAGACTTTCCCGCCTTGATACGCCCAAACAAAGGCGTAGAGGGTGATTTTGTGGGCATCCGAGTCCACATTCCAGAACAAACTTGCTGGTTCATCGCAGCCCCCGACGGAAATGACCGCCCGGAAGCGTACAGAAACCCCCTCGGGCACCGGCCCGTCCAGGGCCTGCGATGTCAAGACGGTCAGTGCCTGGATGGGCGCATCCCGCAGACTCCACTTGTCGCCATCGATGTCGCAGGGCGTGGCGTCCCAAATGTCACCACATTCACGACGAAACACTTCACGTCCCACCGAACCATCTTGCAACTCGGAGCCCGGGAGGCTGCGTGCGCCGCAAGCCGCCCAGCCCAGAAAGAGGACCAGGTCCAAGAGCACTCCGCCCAACACCCTTCTTGTCGTCCCCATGTCACACCTCCCTCGTAACGCAGTCCAACACCACTCCCGATATCTGTCACATTCCGCAAGCCCCCTCTATCATACCCTCATTGAAACCACAGGTTCAACAACTGCAACCAACGAAACGACAAAGGAGCGTAGAAAACGGGGAGGAGAGGACCGGCCGCATGAAATCGACCCGGGGCCGTAGATGGGATTACTGGTTGGACGCAGGAGCCGGAGCCGTGGAGTCGTCGGTGCATTCCGTGCAAAATGGGCCGCTGTAGAGTTCGTGGTCCAGCCACAGACCGCAGCACAGATCTCCAGGGCAGTCAAACTGGCCCCCACAGGGGATGACACAGCGGTTGCCCTGCGGCTCCTCGGAGCACTTGTACCCAGCCGGACAGTCGCAATCGTCTTCGCACCGATCCGTGGTCACGTCCGTGGGCATGGAGGGCTGACAGGCCCGCAGCGTTGGGTCCTGGTCGGTGGGCAAGCAAGAAAAGCCCGGCCGGCAGTCGCCGTCGCTGGCACAACTCCGATCTCCCTGCACGCAGACCCCCTCGGGACCGTCCAGGACCCCCAACTGACAGACGAGTCCAAGCCCCGGGGAGCAATCCGCATCGGTGCTGCATGTCTGGTAACAGTTTCCCTGGGGTGGGAAGGTGGGCTGGCCGTCGAACACGCATGTCAGCGGATAGGCGCATTGGCAGTCATAGGCACAGTTCGCCCCTATGTCTCCCGGGACACCTTCCCATGCCTGGCAGGAGCAGTCCTCTCCCTGGGGACAACGGCGCATGCCGAAGTCTGCGGTCAAACCACTGTTGGCGTCGGCCAGGGTCCAGGGCCCTCTGTTCTGCCAGGAAAACACACCGAACAGGGGAACGAGAGCCTCCATGTCGGGACAAATCTTCGGTCCGTGATATGCCCAAATTGAAGCATGGACAATGACCTGACGGGCATCTGGGTCCACGGTCCAGGACAGACCAGCAGGCATGTCGCAGCCCCCAACGGGAATGACCGCCCGGAAACGTACAGAAATCCCCTCGGTCACCGGCCCGCCCAGGGCCTCCGATGTCAGAGCTGTCAGTTCCTGAAGGGGCATCTCCTCCAGATTCCATGTGTCGCCTTGGTTTTCACACTGACCGGCATCTGGGCTCACACCACTGTCCAGCAGAGAACTGTCAGACACCGCGCCGTCGCCCGGCACCGCACCGTCCCCCGGCATCGTGCCATCCCCCTGGACCGAACCATCCTGTGAATTGACGCCCGAGAGGCTGCGTCCCCCGCAGGCCGTCCAGCCCAAAGAAAGAACCAGGGCCAAGACCGCTCCGCCCAACAACCTTGTCGTCTTCCTCATGTCGCACCTCCTTCGAAACACAGTCCAACGGCATTCCCGATATCTGTCACATTCTACGATTCGTCACATCCCACAAAATCGCCCCATCATACCCACATCCAAACCACATATTCAAGCCCTGGGACCAACGAACGAGCCGACTACCCTATGCCCAGGAGCCGGTAGGCCCGACTGCCCAAACCGAGGCGCTCGGCCCAGGCCAGTTGGTCGGGCCCGTGAGTCCTGGGCCTCAGCTTGGTGAAGGGGTCGGCCTGCTCCGATGTCCCTTGGTCCAGGCGTGCCGGATCGAGCACCTTGGCCTTGGAGACCAGATCCAGGCAGGCCTGGTCCAGGGCCACCGGGTCGGTGGAGGCCAGCACGCCAACGTCTTCGAAGAGCGGCTCGCCTGCGTCGGACATGCAGTCACAGTCCGGCGAGACGTCGACGACGAAATTGACGAAGAGGACCACCGGCACCAGCCTGGTTGCGGCCCAGGCATACTCGGCCACACGACGCACGAACTCGTCGGTGCGCTGATTCCAGGCCACCGACATGGCGCCGGTGGGACAACGCTGGAGGCATTCTCCACAGCCCACGCAACGTTCCTGGTCGATAACCGCGACATCGTCTACGTCGATGGCATCCTCGGGACAATGCTCGGCGCAGATTCCGCAGGCGATACAGCGTTCCTGGGAGACCTGGGGCGTCACGGTGGAATGCTGGTAGAGCTTGCCACCCCGGGAAGCACAGCCCATCCCAAGGTTCTTGATGGCTCCTCCAAACCCTGCCAAAAGGTGGCCTTTGAAATGGCTCACCACCACCATGGCGTCTGCCTGGGAGAGCAGCCTCGCCATCCTGGCCTGCTTCGCCGAGCTGCCCGGCGGCAAGTCCACCAGCACCTCGTCTGTGCCCCGCAGCCCGTCGGCCACGATGAAGGGAGCCGTGGCAGGTGGGCCGAATCCATGTTCGTGGGCCAAACGCACATAATCTGGCGCCACCATGCGACGTCCTCGGTAGAGCACCGTGGTGTCGGTAAAAAACAATCCGGTCTGGGGAAGTCCCAGGCCCCGAGCCACGGCCTGGACCAGGTCGGGAGCCACGTAGTAGTGATTTCCTTCCTCGCCCGGGTGGATCTTGACGGCCACCAAGTCCCGCTCGCCCAGTCCTTTCAACGGCACAAACGAAGCCATGAGTCTCTCGACAGCCTCCGGCGTCGTCTCTTTGCTCCACAAGACATCCGCC
>CAZIJS010000145.1:0-3803 GCA_964539505.1 uncultured Myxococcales bacterium | reverse complement strand
CATGAGTCTCTCGACAGCCTCCGGCGTCGTCTCTTTGCTCCACAAGACATCCGCCACGTTTCCCGCCTCCGCCTTTCCCGCCTCCGCCTTTCCCGCATCCATCGAATCGCCCACTTCTCGTGCCTCCTCCATCGAACTCCGGCGCCAACCTGCAGCCGGACGTGACCACCAACGCAGCGACCGGTCTTCCCCTCGATAAAATAGGGCCATTCAAACAGGTGGCAAGAACCTTGCGCACCAGACCAGCCCCCCGTATCTTTACAAGACCATGCACAACGAGACACGTCCCATGACCGTCGGCTTCGCTCTGGCCACCCTGCTCGTCTCTGCGGCGGCCTACTTCCCGGCCGACCCTGCCCTGGCGGCGCGTCGCTGGACGCTCTACCGAAACAAGAAATACGGATTTCAGTTCGTGCTGCTCAAAAACTGGAAAGTCAGCGACACCAGGACCCACCCGGCCATCCTGGTGGCGGCCTTCCATCCATCGGGCGCGCAGGTCCGCTTGAGCGCATCAGTGCTTCCCGATCGAGTCACCCTCTTGTCCTTTGCACGAAACGAACTCGCCGTGATTCGAAAAATCGGGCTAAGGGTTGGACCGCCCAAACCCTTTCAATCAGGCCGACTCAAAGGCCTTTGGGCCAGAGGCTCCCACCCCGGCAAGCCGTCCAGCTTCCGGGTTTACTTCTTTGCACGCAAGCAGGCCTACTTTGCCTTCACCTTCACCTATCCCACAAAAAAATACCGTGAGGTGATGCGTGCCTTTCAAATCATCCTCTTGACCTTCAAGTTTACAAAATAGCTGAGTGTAGACCATCCTCGTTCATCGCGTAGACGAAAATGCGCATTTCCACAGTGACTCGATCCATAAAGTCTCGGACCAAGCGGTCTTCACCAGCATACTGAGGCTGGCCACCCTCCTGAGGCTCTCGTCAAAATCGCATCGAGCAATTCGACGGCATCTCCACTCTGTCGCTCCGCGCATTCCTTGACCTCCAACAGCCCGATATGGATAATTCAAAGAAACGTCACTTTTCCATACCGTCGGACAGGACTCAGTGCTCAAAGACCATCACGAAAGACCCCGTGGTTTCGCAGGCCGCTTGACCATGTGTGCCAAGTGGCCAGGTCGTCTCATCGCGAAACATCGCTGGATCATCATCGCGCTGTTCGTGGGCGGGTTTTGCGGCGCGGCGTTCATGGGCCTGTCGGTCTATGCCGTCCATGCAACCTCCACGACTGAATTCTGCCTGTCCTGCCACGAAATGCGCTACGTTGCAGAGCAAGGTTGGATGCATTCGACCCATCACAAAGGGCGTTCTGGCGTGGTGGCCACCTGTTCCGATTGCCACATCCCCCCTGGGCTCTGGCCCACCCTTTGGACCAAACTGCGGGATGGAACCCACGACATCTACGTGCACACATTCGGGGAGCACGACCCAAAGAAAATGGACTGGGCCAGGCTGCGACGCCGGGCCAGGGCCAAAATTCGAGACAGTGCCTGCCGACGCTGTCACAAAAATCTCACATCCCCGGCCATGGGCCTGAAGGCCATCTTGGCCCACAGGCAATACATGAAGGGGTTGGGCAAGAAGCGCTGTATCGACTGTCACGACCGTCCCATGCACGGCCGATATCGTTCCATGCTGGCCGGAACCGGAACGGAGCCGTAAAAACCAAGGCCCGACGGACAGGCGCTCCGCCGGGTAGAGGAGGAGGCTCACATGGCAATGGAGAAACTTTCACAGGCTTTGAGACGCCATATCTGGCTGACGTCCATGGGCGTATCCACCGCAATGCTCCTGGCGGTGATCCTGGTGGGCAGGTTGGCCACGAAGGCCGAGACGGGGGTCAGGACCATCCAGGTGGGCCGCGGTCTTACCAAAATCGAAGCTGACTGCATCCAGTGCCACAGCCGCGTCGAGCCGGGAAAGGTCCGGGACTGGTCTATGAGCCTGCATGCCAGGGCGAACGTCACCTGCCTGGACTGCCACAGGGCGGCATCCACCGACAAGGGCGCCACGGATTGCCCCGGCACGAAAAAGTACCCCAACATCAAGATCTCACCCGTGGTCTCTCCTGCGGTCTGCTCCAGGTGCCACCCGGCCGAAGCCGAGGAATTCGCCAGGAGCAAGCATGCCAGGACCTTGGAAATCATCACCAAGAAGCTCAAAGATCCCTGGCTGCGCGGCATGAACTCGCCCCATGAACGGTCCACCGGCTGCTACACCTGCCACGGGTCCGACCTGTCGTCAGGCAAACTGGATGCGCTCAACTGGCCGAACTCCGGCTGCGGTCGGATCAACCCAGACGGCAGCAAGGGGGCTTGCACCATTTGCCACACGACCCACAAGTTCTCCCTGGCAGAGGCCCGAAAGCCCGAGACATGCGGCCAGTGTCACCTCGGGCCGGACCACCCACAAAAAGAGATTTATTTCGAGTCCAAGCACGGGCTGCGTTACCTGGCCGAGGGGTCGAAGTGGAACTTCAATGCGTCGGCTGGCATGTGGAAACCTGGGGCCGACTACACGGCCCCCACCTGCACCACCTGCCACATGGCTGGTATCGGCGGTCTGAAGACCACCCACGACGTGGGCGAGCGACTCAAATGGGAAGCACAGGCCAAGGGAGCGGTCCTAAACTGGGATCACGATCCCCAGGAGGCCAGAAAAAAGATGCTCGCTGTCTGCACCCAGTGCCATTCCCCGCGATGGGCAGGCAATTACCTGGCTCGCTCCGACCAGACCATCCAACACTATGCCAAGTCCTACTACGAACCAGCCAAGGCCATCATGACCAGGCTCTACGACAAAGGCATTTTGACCAAGTGGCCTGTGTTCGATGAGGAAATCGAATGGGTTTTCTACGAACTGTGGCACCACGAGGGACGCAGGGCCAGGATGGGCTCGCAAATGATGGGCCCGGACTATTCATGGTGGCACGGATTTTACGAACTCAAGCGACATTACCAAAAGCTCGTGCACCTGGCCCGGAAAGCAGAAAAGCAGGGACACGGCAACCCGACCTTCGTGCCTGGTTCGGGCGGAAAGAACATCACCGCCGCCAAGGTGGCCCCGGTGTCGGGGACATGGAAGGACATCGAGCACATCGAAGGATTCCCTCCGGCATCCCCGGCCAAGAAATGATTTCTTCCCCCTTTGTGGGGCACATCCAGCGTGCCTGACCGAGGCAGGCAACAGACAGCGAAAAGCCCCGCCGACCAAGTCGGTGGGGCTTTTCGCACTCGGAACTTCCAGCTATCGACGATCAGCTCACGGGGCGTCCTCGAACTCGGCGTCGATGACCCCGTCGTCGGTCTTGGCTCCAGCCGGACCACCTGCAGCGGCATCACCGGCACCTGGACCGGCCTGGCCGCCCGTGGCCTTGTAGAGCACCTCGGCGACCTTGTGTGATGCCTGGGTGAGGTGATCGGTGGCCGCCTTGATCCGTTCGAGATCGTCGGCTTCGAGCGCCTTCTCGGCATCCTTGATGGCATCTTCCAGGCTGGAACGCTCACCCTCGGGAATCTTGTCCCGGTTCTCCTCGATCATCTTTTTGAGGTTGTAGACCAGCGTGTCGAGCTTGTTTCGCGCCTCGATGGTCTCGCGACGTTGCTTGTCTTCCTCGGCGTTGCGTTCGGCCTCCTGCCGCATCCGCTCCACTTCCTCGTCGGACAGGCCCGAGGATGCCGTAATGGTGATGTCTTGCTTCTTGCCCGTGGCCTTGTCCACCGCCGACACGTTCAAGATACCGTTGGCATCGATGTCGAACGTGACCTCGATCTGCGGCACGCCCCGGGGCGCCAA
>CAZIJS010000144.1:0-11662 GCA_964539505.1 uncultured Myxococcales bacterium | reverse complement strand
ACGATCACGCCAATGGTTGTCTGGGCAAGACCAGGCTGCGGGCGACAAACAAGGGACGAAGAGATAAAACAAACAGAAAGCAGTTCCTACTCCATCTGTTGCACGTCCCAGACGATTCGGAAGGTGACATCTGAGTACTTCCTGGTGCGGCGCCTCAGTCGCATCCTTCCCCGAACATCCCGGGACCAGGCCCGGGACTTGGACCGTGAGCCCGAGACCCACTCCCAAAGAGATGGGTCGGGAAAGAGCACGCCGGCGGTCTTCCGAATCCTGTCCCATTCCATCTTCTTTGGCAGACGACCTCCATTTTTTCGCGCAAACCGCTGCGCCGAATCGAAGGAAATCGAGGTGACGGGCAACAGGCCCCTTGGGTCCGAGCCGGCCTCGTCGGCCGCGTCTCCCGCCTGTCGCCACTGGAGCATGCTCACCGGCCTGGCGGACACGTAAAATCCCTTGTCGCTTCCGGCGCCGGGAACGAAGACCGTGGTCCAGGGCACCGAAGGCCCGACAATGGTTACCCCGGCATCCTGGGCTGCGCCGCCCATACCGGCATCCAATCCCGGTCCCTTGCGCAACGGCGCCAAGGCCGGCGCTGTCTTGGTCTCCCTCGCAGAAGACAGGCGCAAACCCAATCCCACGAGAAACAGGGACATCGACAAGGCGGTCACCACGAGCACCCACCCAGGCAGTCCCGTCCTGGCCACCAGGGTCGGAGGGCGGATACTCGACGAGGCGCCCCCGTGGGATGGAGGGATGGCCCCGTCGGATGGAGGGGTGGTCCCTGCCTCGATGACACGGCGTTCCACCGCCGTGGGATGGGAATCCGTCTCAGTCCTTCCGCGCACCGCGGGCAAGCGCCCACCGATGCGCTTGGAAACAGCAGCCAACTCTTCGAGCAACTCGGAGAAACCAGGCCTGTCCCCTGGATCTCTGGCCATCATGCGGCGACAGATGTCCGCCAACGCCAGATCGGTTCCAGGCTGCGCCTCGATCAAGTCCGGCCGTTCATCGTGGAGATGCCTGGCCATGACGGCCATATACGTATTGGGAGCATGGTCGGACCGAAAAGGCGGCCTGCCCGAAACCAAATGAAACAACGTGCAGCCCAATCCGTAGATGTCTGACCGCGAGTCGGCTCGCTCCCCCCTGGCCTGCTCGGGAGAAATATAATCAGGCGTCCCCACGATGATGCCGGCAGCCGTGAGTTCGGGATCCACACTGTAGGTCTTGGCGAGGCCGAAATCCGTGAGCTTGACCCGCCCGTCCTTCGTCAAGATGATGTTGGCCGGCTTGACGTCACGATGCACCACTCCCACATCGGCAGCCGCCCGCAAACCTTCCGCCGCAAGACGCAAGACCTCGACGGCCTCGATATCAGCCAATCTTCCCCTCTCTGCAAGCAGGCTGCCCAGGTCCAAACCTTCGAGATACTCCATCGCAAAAAAGGGGAGCCCCTCGTGATCGTCGATGAAATAGATTTGGACCACGTTCGGGTGGACGATCCGGGCCACGGACCTGGCCTCTCGCACGAACCGTGCCCGCAGTTCGTCGTTGTAGCGATGTGCTTCGGAGAGCACCTTGACCGCCACCTTGCGGCCCAGCCCCTTGTCTTCACAAAGGTACACCTCCCCCATGGCGCCTTTGCCCAGGCGATCCAACACGCGGTAGCGTCCAATGCGGTCTCCCAGGCCGCAATCGCCTGGATTGCCGAGCGTCATGCTGTCATCCTACTGTCATGGAATGCGAAACGTCACCCCGGAATAACCCACGAAGGTCATATCCGTCACCTCTTGGGTCACCTGGAGGACATCTCCCGGCTGCACTGCGGTCAGATCCACTCTCGTTGTGACATCATTGCCTCCGCTGCCGGTGTCCAAATCCTGGCCATCCACAATCTGAATGCGCCCTTGCGCCGTATCCCGCAGGATACGAAAACCGTAGTTCGAATGCCCCGCTTCCACCTCCTGGTCCAGCACAAGCCTGTGTTCCGCGGGATGAACTTGTTGAATCGTCGCCTCCCACGGAAGCAAAAACAGGGCATACCCGGCGTGCAATCCCGACCAAACGAGAGGCAGTCCCCAATCGAATCCAGGATGCAGGTACCACCCCAACGGGCCGACGGCGCCCCAAGGCTGCTTGGGCAGCACCAGGGGTTCTCCCTGGTAGGGGCTCGGTTTGCCGTCCCCGTTTTGGTCTCGAAACGCCACCAAGGCAAAGCCGTTGCCCGTGAGCGTGGGCAGGAGTTCTCCAGACCAGTCATCGTAATGATCGTGGGAAACCAACTCGGGAAGGTCCAGGGAATAGGGTACATCCTGGGTTTCCGACGATTGGACGGGCATGGAAGCGACAACCTCGAAGTGCCCCTCCTGCCAAGCTTCCTGGTCCCTGGCGTGCATATCGAACACCACGGCGGCCACGATCCAATTTTGGCCGTCGCACTGGGCATTCGCGCATTGCAGGGTTCCTCGAACAGTCACCTGGCGCACAGTGCCCCGGTCCAGGGGAAGATCCATGGAAGCGGACCAATCATCCCAAGGATCGGCACGGGTCAGATCCTGCGCCTGTAACAAAAACATCATGTTGTATCCGGGGACATATCCCTGACCGTCGCTCAAATGCCCCCCCAAAAAGACAACCTGGGGAAGTGTCCAATCCAGCCCCACCAACAAGTCCCCCTCATCCATGACCCCGGGAAGGAGTCCCACATCGTCGTAGAGTACCACCATGTAAGGCGCAAAGTCCATACCATCCCTTGTGGTGAGAATATGCTCTGGAGGCACCCGCAGGGGCAGTTCGAGTTCATAGTCCGCCGTGCCCGATGCATCCAAAGTCACTGGCCGGGAAACAATCTCTTGGGGTGTGCCCACACCTCGATCGTTCCATGTGCGATAATCGACGAAAAGCAACCCCACACGCAAAGAATCGACGACTCCTATGCCATCGGTGCGAGAGATGCGTCCCGAAATCGTGGGACCTCGCAAATCAACCGTGCCGGCAGGGATCGCGCCTTCCAGGCCGGCGACATGGAGGGATACCTCCGTGGTCCTCGCGTCCTGGGATTCCAGCCGAAACGGAAGGCCTCCTTGATCGTCGGTTAAATTCGTGGATTGCGCAACGGTCACGGCGGGATCACCCGACTGAACCTGGGCGGTCACGCCCACCAGGGGGCCTTCAGCATCACGGACAACGACCCGCCCCTCCACCCGGACACCTGGTTCCACGAGGAGCGACCTGCCAAGGTACAATGCCAGGTCCAGACTGAAATCCACGGTCACCGGCCCGAGAATGACATCCCTGCCAGGAAGCGTCACCTTGATGTCACTGGACCCGACCCGGCTCGTGCGGACATGGAAAACAGCGCCTCCCGTCGCATCCGTCACACCTGCGTTTCCTCCAACGATCTCATCAGCCTCGGGACGAGACGTCTCCAAAAGCAATTCAATGCCCTCCATGGGCTCGCCCGCATCATCTTTGACCACGACGTCGACTTGGGCCTCCAACTTCCCGTCGGCTCCCAGGGTGACACCCGAAACCGTGATCGCGCTCTTGCGGCCAGAAGGCCCTGTCGCCCCGGAATCGTCACCACATGCCTGGATGAGACCAGCCGCCAACACAAGTATCGAAACACAAAAACGTAGTCGCATGGTTTTTCCCTCCAAACCAACGACCGCAATCAGTACGCCAGGCACATCTTGCGGACCACCTACAACCTGATAGATACGATAGTATCTCGACCTCGAAGCGGTTTCAACACCCCCCTCGCCACACCGCGCTCTGCATCGACCATGACAATGCCCTCATTTCGCCGCGCCATCGTCGTGACCAAACTGATACCCAACACCGTGCACCGTGCGGATCCAATGCGGCCTCGTGGGATCCTCTTCGATTTTCTTGCGCAGATTCCGCACGAAATTGTCCACGGTCCTGGCAGTGCCGTCGTAGTCCCATCCCCACACTTTCCTGAGCAGCTCTTCCCGACTGAGCACCCGTCCCGAGGCATCCAACAAGGCAAGAAGCAACTCGAATTCCTTGCCGGTCAAATGGACCTCGATACCGTCGCGTTTCACCAAGCGCGATTCCCTGTCTATCATGAGTCGGCCCAACTCGATCACAGAACGGCTTTTTACCACCTTCTTGGCTCGCCGCACAGCAGCCTCAACCCTGGCGAGAAGCTCCGCCAACCCAAAAGGCTTCGCCAGGTAGTCGTCAGCCCCCAACTTCAATCCCCGGACCTTGTCATCCTCTCGGCCCAGGGCGGAAAGAATGATCACCTCGGGCCGGAAAGGTCCCGTGGGAAGCCTCTCGAGGACATCGAACCCGGAAATGTCGGGCAACATGATGTCGAGCACCACCACATGAGGCTGAAACCTGAAAATTTCCACGAGAGCTGCTCCGCCGGTAGCGGACAGACGAACGTCGTATCCGTCGAATCGCAGGTTGCGCTCCAGGCCGGTGGCCAGCGCCTCGTCGTCTTCCACCACCAGAATGCGTGCATCTCCTTTCCGGGGATCATCCGATTTCTTCATGCCACCAACTCGTTTCTCGAAAGCAATCCTTGGACGGGACTTGACCAAGCCGGCTGCAAGCCGCTACTCTCTGCCAAGCTTCGACACCACAATCGCATCGATCCACGACCAAGTTTATCGCATGCTTCATTTTCTCAACAGCGTCAACCCGCTCTTGCTGGGTTTCCAGTTTCAGCTTTTCTTGTCGCTTCGCAAAAAGCGTCTCAACCTGGACGGACCATTTCTTTTCCTGGGTTTCCTCTGGGCGGTGATCGGCACGTCCCTGGTTGGGATGATCCTCCTGGAGACGGCATCCTTCCACCTGCGCACTTTCGAAGCGCTCGTGGGCACTGCAAACCTGGTTGTCTTCTTGCTCAACCTTGGCACATGGATCAAGACCAGACCGCGCACCGTCAGGATCGACGGCCATGTCACCGCCACGGTGTTGGCGGCATGGGCGATCGTGGCCATGGCCATGGCCCTGAGATTCCCAGTCAGTCGCTACGCCTTTGGCGGCCAGGACCAGGGCACCTACGTCATCCTGTCTCGACTCATGGCCAGGACCGGCCGGGTGATGCAACGAGATCCAACGGCCAAACGCATTCTTACCGACCCCAATCTCAAGTCCCTTCGAAAAAACTACTCCCGATTTCGTAGGGGCACCGGTCTCGAAGTGCCACATCGATACGAGGGCGCTGTCATGCCGGGGTTTTACCTCGCCGACAGGGCGGAAGGCATCGTGGTGCCCCAGTTTTTCCACCTCCATCCAGCCTGGATGGCCATGGTTGGATGGTGGTGGACAGCCGTCAACGGCATCTGGAGCCTCCTTCTCTTTGCTCTCCTCGGTCTCTGGTCGGCCTATGTCCTGGGCAAAACCGCATTCCAGAGCCGTTTTCTGTCTCTTGGCATCCTCCTGTTCCTCGGGCTCAACGTACTCCAGGTCTGGACCTCACGCTACCCACTGTCGGAGATACCCACCCAAGGCCTGGCTTTGGCGGGACTGGCAGCACTCGCCCTGAGCGAAAGAGAGGATCTCCCCGGCGCCGCCCTGGCCGGTGGCATCGCCCTGGGCCTGACGTTCTTCGCTCGGATCAGTTCCATCTTCTGGCTTCCTGTCCTCGTTGTCTCGTATGGTTTTCTGCCGGGACGACAGTCCAATCGAACACGACACAGTGTCTTCCACCTCTCCGCTTTGTCAGTGGCACTCTGGGGGCTCGTCCACCACTATTTTCTCTCCTATCCATACATGTACGACCTTTTCAGAAAACGCCTCCACGTCCACCTGCGGGTCGCACCGGAAACATTCGCCGTCCTCGGCATCCTTGCACTCATCGGGTTCGCCCTGGCCGTGGAACTCCTGCCGGGAAAGGCCCTATGGCGGGCATACCGGTCCGGATTGAAACGATTCGACACCTGGTTGCCGGTCATCGCGGCCGGCGTCACCCTCATCGTCATCGGCCTGGTCGTCTCCAGAGCTCTCTTCACGCCTCTCCACGCGCAGCATGGCCGGCTCAGAATCGTGCAGAGGGTCTTCCAACTCTCCCTGTTCCTGTCCTGGCCCGCTCTCTTCGCCGGGCTGGTGGGCCTCGGATTCATGGCCGCCCACAAGAGCAGGACCGCCCGGCTCATCGGGTTCGCCGGTCTGTGGTTTACCCTGCTCGTCCTGGTCTACAAACCGTACAATCGGTACGCTTATTACTATTGCCGCTACTACGTGTCGGAATTGCTCTTTTCCCTGGCCCTGGGATCCATCTGGTTCGTGGCCCAGGCCTGGACCTGGTTGTCACGACGACGAAACAGATGGCTGGTCCTCTCGGGACAGTCTCTCCTGGCGGCACTCACGGCCTACGTGATCATGTTCCAACTCCATGGCCACTTCACCAACCCTACGTACCGCGTAGACGAAATGGCGGGTTCCTGGCAAGAACTGGATCGTATCGACGGCCTGCTGCCGAAAAACGCCCTGGTGGTGGTCCACCGGGATGCCACCAAAGGACCTGGGTTTCACATCATGGCCGGCATCGCCCTGGAGTTTTCATACGGACATCCCGTCATCCGGGCCAATCGACTCAAGGGTCTCCCTGAACAAGTCCATGATCTCGGTCTTCCCGTCTATCTGCTCGAAATCACAGCGCGTCCACGACGGCTGCCCTGTGACGGGCACCATCTCTACCAATTGGTGGGCCAGGGACGGTTCCGCTACCACCACTCACAAAAAGTCCTGGGGCGTCCCAGACGAATCGATGACGTCTCTCGAAACTACTACCTCTACAAAGTCTTGGACGCATCCTCCTATCGATTCAAGGCGAACGACAAGACCTTTCCCGTCCCCATCGATGGACTATGGCCCTGGGAAGGAACCCACGCATGGACTAAGGGAACTGTGGTCATCCATGGTCTTCCCGTTGCGGCGAATCGACCAAGCAGGATCAGTTTCCTACTCAGGGGCATCTTTCCCTCCAATCTCCGATGCCAGGTGACCCTTGCTCAGGGGCATCGAAAGCTGTTTGAGAAAACGTACCCTGGCAATCGGCTGCGGCAGCTCAAAATGGTGGGGCCCATTTCCCTGCCTCCCAGTCCCGAGGGCCGAATCACGGTGACTCTCCAGTCCTGCACCTGGAGGCCTTCGCAAGTCCGGGGTACCAGTGACAAAAGACTCTTGGGCCTGGACCTGACATGGATCCGCATCGAATCAGCGCCTTGATCCTGTCGTGGAAACACTATCATCCGTTGGATCTGGCTTCTCTCCAGGCAACCAGAGAAACACGATGGTCCCCTGTCCCGGCTCGGTGTCCAGCCAAACGCGTCCCCTGCTGAGCCTGACGAAGCGCCGGACGAAGGCCAGCCCAAGCCCCAGGCCGGCAACGCCCTGCCTGGCAGCCCGATAAAACGGCAAAAACACCTTCTTTGCAGTCCCTGGGTCCATCCCCGGTCCCTGGTCTCGAACCGACAAAAGCACCCCTTCGTCTCGTCCTTCCAGGCGAACCTCCACTGACCCGCTGCCACCGTGCACCAGGGCATTTTGAACCAGGTTGGCCAGGGCCTCGAAGCAGAGGCCCGGGGGTACCCGGACCTGGGGCACCTCATCCTCGACGAAGAGTCGGATCCTCTCTTTGTCCTGGGGCGCCTGGCGGTCCACGACCTCCCTGGCCACCGATTTCAGGCTGAGACTCTCGAGGGGCTCGGAATAATGTTCGATGGGCATTTGACGAAACTGCAAGAGCTGTTCGAGCAGTTGCGTCAGCCTGGTCAGATCCCGGTCCAGTTCATACACGATCTGGTCCAGGTCACTCGGATCATATCGTCCCATTCTCAAGGTATCCACGTGGAGTCGGACCGCCCCGAGGGGAGTGCGCAGTTCGTGTGACACCCTTCCTATGAATTCCAACTGGCGCATGGTCACCAACTTGGCCCGACGCATGAGGACCATGGTGACGATACTTCCCGCGACGATGAACACGCCCATGACCAGGGCCAAGACCCCAAGGGCGATGCCCTTGGCATCGGGCCAGAACACGAGAATGAGGACCCCCACGACGAACGTGGCCAGAGCCGGCATGAGGATTCCACCCACGGCCAATCCGACCACCGTCTGAAAGACACGCGACTGAAAAATTCCCTTCATACCGAGACCTCCACCAACCCGACAGGCAAGACCGAAACGGCCTAAAGAACGGGTGAGAGCATTCTACCCAGCCCCTCTGCCAGAAGTTCCCCCCGTCCTGCCCGGTCCATCGTAAACGACTCGGAACGGCCAAGGTCTTCCTCGATGGACTGGACGATGGCCCGGGCGATATCGGGCTCGTATATGGAGAGCCCCACCTCGAAGTTGAGGCGAAAACTCCGAATGTCCATATTGGCCGTTCCCACGTAGGCCCAGCGTCCATCGGCGACCATGAGCTTGGCGTGATGCATGCCAGGACGGAATCGATAGACCTCTACACCTGCAGGAATCAGCTCTCTATAGTACGACCTTGCCGCCCAGGAGACGAGCGGGTTGTCTGAAACGCCGGGCACCAGGAGACGCACCCGCACGCCCCGCAACGCGGCATTTTCCAAGGCCACCTGGATGGATCGATCCGGCACGAAATACGGGGTGACCATGTCGAGCGTCTCGCGAGCCGAGACGATGGCCTGGAACACCACCCGGTGGATTGTCTCCCTGCCCCCATCCGGGCCGGACTCGATGACCTGGATCCGAGCCCGACCGGGCCGAGTGAACGGTGTGAAGCATTCGGCATGCAGGGTGACATCCTCGCCCGAGGCAAAGATCCAATCTTCTGCAAAGATTTCCTGAAGGCGGTGGACCGCCGGCCCGGCGATGCGCAAATGGGCATCGTGCCATTCACCGAACTTCGAGACCCCCAGACGATACTCGTCTCCCACGTTCCGGCCACCCACGAAGCCCACGGCATCGTCGACGACCACTATCTTTCGGTGGGTCCGAAAATTGATCCCAAAGGGTCTTCTCAGAGAAAACATGGGAAGAAACGCCTCGGCCCGGCCACCCGCTGCCACGAGTCCCCGCAAGTGTCTGCGCCCCAGCGAGGCACTGCCCACTGCATCGTAGAGAAGCCTCACCGAGACGCCTTCCCTCGCCTTGCGCTCGAGCAACTGCAGCAACCGCACCCCCGTCTCGTCCGGCCGAAAAATGTAGTACTCCAGGTGCACGTGATGCACCGCATTCTGGATGGCTTCTTCGATGAGATCGAAGGTGTCTCTGCCATCTGGAAGGAAGGAGACGTGGTTGCCCACCAGGGGTGGTCCCGCGCCCAGTTCCTCTGCGAGCCGCATGATGCCCCGTTGATCCGGATGCACCTCTTCGTCGGCACCGGCTGCATGCTCCCGGAGATGCCGTTCGGCCGCCCTGCGTCCGTCTTCCAACTGGAGCAGGGCCCTTTCCCGACGACGAATCCTTCGACGTTCCACCCTGCCTGCCAAAACGAAATAGAGGACCGGGCCCAGGTAAGGTACCAGGATAATCGCCAGGATCCAGGCCAGGGTGGCGGAGGCGTCCCTGCGTTCGGTCAAAATTTTCAAAACGACCAGGAAGCTGAGGATCATCCCGACTGCCGAGATGACCCCTGCAACGGACCAGCCGCCTACAGAAACCGCCACACAATGCCAGGCCACCCGTGGAACGCCGGGCATCTTACCCCACCTTTCCGGAACCGGAAAGACGCCCTTGCCGACGAATCATGGAAGCATGGTGACTGCAGTTTCGCAACGCGGTGTCTTTGTCCCAAGGCAAGCTATTTCAAAGTAACGATGGTGTCGGCAGAGGGGGCATTGCTCGAGTGGGCCGCTTCATAGCCGAAGTAGCCCCCCAGAGCAGCACCTGCCACCACGGCCACGCCCACCGATGTCCAGAACCACCATGTCTTGTACCAGGAAGGGCCCTGCCTCGCCGGAGTCGGCTGCACAGCGGCGGGAGGAACGGTCCTGGCACTTTCATGCGAGGACCGGCGCCCGGGGGTGAGGTTGGTCACATGACGTGGCACCGCTCTCGTCGTGGCTCCCGAGCCGGTGGGATGCCCCTGTCTGGGCAGGATCACCGCCGGTCGCGCGGGCCTCGCCCCCGTACCATCAGACGGTTTGAGATGGATCATCTGGCGCAACACGGCCCCCGGCTGAACGGACAACACCATGGCCTTGGGTTGACGGCCGGGAGCCGTGACTGTGATATTGTGTGCCCCGGCAGTGACCTGCAAGGTCACGGGCAACGGCATGGGAGTGCCTCTATCAACAATGGCCATGGCGCCCGATACCGGACTCTCCAGAATCAGCGTTCCCTCCGCCGGTCCGATCTTTGGAAGGATCACGGACAGGGCTGTCTGCTGTCCCTCCACCACCGTGATGTTCCTGCGATAGGAACGATACCCGGGCTTGGTGACCTCCAACACATGGGTGCCCGGACTCGCCATCAACGTGATACTCTCATTCGATGGTGCAGTGCCCTTGAACTCGCCGTCCAGCAAAATCCTGGCGCCGGACGGCTGCACCGCCAGAACCACCCGTGCCAGCTTCGCCATCATCTCCTGGATGAACCCCTCGATCTTGCGCCGTTTCGAGGGTCTCACCTTCGATCCGGCCATCGCAAGGTATCTTTTGAAGGCCTTGATGGACTTAAGGTAGGCAAAAAGTGCCCTGTGGCACATGGCGATATTGTAGAGCACCACGGCCTTGGGGCGCAGTTTGTAGGACCGCTGGAACCAGACCAGGGCCACGGCGTAATTTTGGACCTTGAACGCGGAAATCCCCTTGAAAAAATACTCCTTGGCCCTCGCTTTCGAACCGCTCTGCCCCGCCTGGACCGGACTGGAAAACCCCAACACCGACAAAACAAACAGCCCCACGAGCACCCGACGAAAGTCTATGCGACCAAGCTTGTTCATCACAACCTCCCGAAAGCTTCTCTACCATCCCACCGGGGAATTCCTCGCCACGAACCGAAATGTCGGTCTCTCCAATTCGACCCAGACCAACCTCTTCGACTCGTGATTAATAGGACGTTTCCACGTTGGTCTCGTTGCGTCCCTTGATCTCGCCCTTGCCTCGGCCGCCCCGGGCCCGGTTCCTTGCACCGGCACGGCTCACATGTCTTCCTCGCTTGGATTTTAGCCGAATCTTTATCTTCGTGTCCATGGAGGGGATCACAGTTCTGGTCGTAGACACATACCCTTTGGCTTCGAGCCTCAAGACCATCGGCTCGTTGGAACGTGGGAGTTCTATCCGTGAATCGGTGACCGGCTTGCCGTTCAAGGTGACTTTGGCTCCCTTGGGGAACACCTCCAAGGTCAACTTCACCTTCTTTTGCGGTTTCCTCGGCTTGTGCACCACTTGGGCATCTCTTGCCGTTCGGGCCGCCTGGGCATCTTTCCTGACCAGGCCGCCGTCACCCGCAGGTCTGCTGCCGGGTGCTCCCCCCCTCGATGCAACCCGGGTTCCCGGATCCCGCTCTGCGCGCTTCCCATTCCTGGACCAGGGGTGCCAGAGCAGCAAGGCCGCTGCAACCGCCAGCATGGCAATTCCACCAACCACAGCCCCGACGATCATCCCCGTCCGAGATCCACCGGGCTGAGCCACTCCAGGTCTGGTGGCCAGGGGCGAACCGACTTTCGTCGAAGCCCGGCGGGGCGGTGGCGATCCGGCAGGCA
>CAZIJS010000143.1:10186-11713 GCA_964539505.1 uncultured Myxococcales bacterium | reverse complement strand
TCAATCCAAGGGCCTCCTGGTGTATGAAGACGCTGCCTGTGCCCTGGGCGCCACGTATCGCAGGCGGGCGGTTGGGGCCCAGTCGTCCCTGGCATGCTTTTCCTTTCATCCCAGAAAAATCGTCACCACCGGCGAGGGAGGCATGGTGACCACGGACGACGAGGCACTGGCCGAGAGAATCAGGTCCCTGAGACAGCATGGCAGGCTTCCCGGCGCCGACAAAGAGCGGTATTTGACCAGAAACTGGGTCAAAGGCTACAACTACCGCATGAGCGACCTGCATGCCGCCCTGGGAGTGGGACAGATGGAACGGCTCGACGAGGCCATCTCGGGCAGACAACGGATCGCCAAGATCTACGATGAGATCTTGAGTCGTGATGAACGGCTCTCGATTCCCTTCGTGCCGCAAGACAGGACGCACAGCTACCAGAGCTACATGGTCCGCATCCAGGGTGGAAGCAGTGCCAGAGACGACCTGTTGTCCACACTGCGCGCAGAAGGCATCGAGGCGGCCCCGGGCCTGACCTGCATCCACCGAGACCCAGCCTACCGAGCCTCGGTGCGTTGCCAGTTGGACGCATCCGAACAGGCCGAAGACCACACGTTTCTCCTCCCGATGTACCCGCAGATGCCGGACGAAACAGCGGTCATGGTGGCAGAGAGAGTCCTGGCCCACCTGCGTAGATGAGACATCCCTCCCCCTCCTGTATCCTGCTCACAACCCCTGTTTCCCGCTCACAGCCCCCGCTTTCTGTTTACACGTTGAATCGAAAGTGGATCACATCCCCGTCTCGGACTCGATAGTCACGGCCCTCGGACCGCACCAGTCCGGCCTGTCTGGCTGCGGCCTCGCTGCCCAGCCTGACCAGGTCCTCGAACGCCACGGTCTCGGCCCGGATGAATCCGCGGGCCATGTCCGAATGGATCTTGCCGGCCGCCTCCTGCGCGGTCTGTCCCTCCTCCAGGGTCCAACTCCCGATCTCCTTGCCCCCCACCGCGGTGTAGAACGTGATCAATCGAGACAGGCGGTAGGCTGCCTGGACGAGCCGGTCCAGTCCCGAGTCGGCCAGGCCCAAATCATCGAGAAAGGCCCGGCGCTCGTCGGGATCCTCCAATGCGGAAATCTCCGCCTCCATGTCCCCGCAGATGGGCACCACGAAAGTGCCTTCCCGGTGAGCCAGGCCTTGCAGGTCATCGAGTTTGGGCGACCCGCCGAGCTGTTCTTCAGACAGGTTGGCCACGTACAGCATGGGCTTGGCCGTGAGGAGATCCAGATGAGAACACCAGGCCTGCATCTCGGAAGACAGGGTCCGCACCGGCTTTCCCGCATCCATCTCACCCAGGACGACAGAGAGCCTTTCCAACTCCGAGGCGGCATCTTTGTCTCCCACCTTGGCCATCTTCGTGAGCTTTTGCATGCGCCGGTCCAGGAGTTCCATGTCGGAGAGGAGAAGCTCCAGATTCACGATGGCGGCATCCTGAACCGGATCCAGCGTGGCATGGGAACAGACCACGTCTGGATCTTCG
>CAZIJS010000143.1:0-10176 GCA_964539505.1 uncultured Myxococcales bacterium | reverse complement strand
AAACAGCGAACCACATGCACCAGGGTGTCGGTGGCACGCACGTGGGACAAAAACTCGGCTCCCTTGCCCCGGCCTTCCCTGGCAGCCCCCTCCACCAGGCCGGCCACGTCCACGAACTCCAGGGTGGTCCGGCGGACCTTGTCATGGGGCAGAATCGCGGCCAGCTCGTCGAGGCGCGCATCAGGCACCACCACCACGCCCTCGTTTGGTTCGATGGTACAAAACTCGAAATTTTCCACGCGCGCACCAGCCGCGGTCAAGGCATTGAAAATGGTGGACTTGCCGACGTTGGGCAAGCCGACGATCCCACAACGAAGTGCCATGTCGACCTCCAGGCTCGATACCAGGGATTGGTTATACTATGCAAGGTATCGGGCGCCAATACGGAGTTCGACCGTTCGACCCGGCGATCACCCCCGCCCCCCCTCTTGCTCCCTCTCACGGGCACCTGTCCAAAGCGCACCTGATGCGCACCTGTCTTGACTTTGTCGCCCCCCGGAGTACTAAGGATGAAAAAAGGGATACGATACCCATGCAACTCTCGCGACTTTTGACGAAAAACGACATCCTCGCCGACACCGAGGCAACGAATGCTTCGGAGTTCCTGGCGGAACTGGGCAGGGTTCTGGCAGACCGCATCCCAGGACTCGATGCCGACGAAATCACTCGCATGCTCGAAGACCGCGAACGCATCCAGTCCACGGCAGTGGACAGCGGCATCGCGATTCCGCATGCAAAAACCGATGCCGTGACCCAGCCTGCCTGTCTCCTGGTCAGAAGCCGCCGGGGGATCGAATTCGGTGCGCCCGATGGCAAACCCGTGCACCTCTTCTTCGCCATCATTGCCCCGGCCTCGGACATGACGTCGCATCTCAAGCTGCTGGCCAGGGTATCGCGTCTCTTCGGATCGTGGAAATACAGAGAAGCGCTGCTCCAGGCACAGGACAGCGACGAGATGTTTCAGGCCATCCTGGAATCAGACCGTCACGAGGGCCTGGCATGAACATCCTGATCGTCACAGGACCATCGGGTTCGGGAAAAACCGCAGCCCTCCACGCACTGGAAGACATCGGGTTCTATGCGGTGGACAATCTCCCGCTCCCCCTGCTGCCCACCTTCGTGGATCTCCTCCAGAAAACCGGCGAGGCATCCAAGACGGCAATCGTAGTAGACGCCCGTTCCGGGGACCTCATCAAGGAGGCCCCGGACGTATTCGACGGCGTTCGGAATGCCGGGCATGAACTCGATGTCCTCTTCCTGGAATCATCGAGTGACGTGCTGCTGCGGCGATTCTCGGAGACGAGGCGGCGTCATCCTCTGCCAGGCGGAACGCTCTCGGAGACCATCGAGGCCGAACGAAAGCTCCTGGAGCCGTTGCGGCGATACACGGCCAGTCTCATAGACACCAGCGAGCTGACGCCGCACGACCTCAAGCGTCTCATCTGGGAACGCTACGGGGCCGGGGATCGCGGCCTTGCGGTCACCATCGAAAGCTTCGGTTTCCGGAAAGGAGTGCCGGCCGAAGCGGACATGCTGCTCGACGTCCGCTTCCTCCCCAATCCTTATTTCGTCGACGAACTGTCCGCCCTCCCGGGAACGGACCGCCGTGTCGCCGACTACGTCCTGTCGTCACCCGATGCCGAGCAATTCCTCGAAAAGGTGACCGACCTTCTGAACTTTTTACTTCCTCGCTACGCAAGCGAGGGAAAGCGGTATTTTACCATTGCCGTGGGCTGCACCGGAGGACGTCATCGATCCGTCGCCGTGGCCACTGCCATGGTCCAGGCGCTCGGCGACCGGGGAATCACGGCGGGCCTTCGTCATAGAGATCTGGACGACAGACAGGGAGGGGGGATATGACAGAAAAGGCCAGCAAGACAGTGCACCTGGGAGACGACGCGGTGCTCCACATTCGCCCTGCATCCACCTTCGTCAAGGAGGCCATGCGCTTCGACTGCAAGGTGTTTGTCACCAGGGACGGACAGCGGGTCAACGGCAAGAGCGTCATGGAACTTCTGACCTTGGCTGCAGGAAGCGGTGAGACGCTCATCTTGGAGGCGGAGGGACCGGACGCGGACATGGCCATCAACCAACTGGCGGCTCTCGTGGAAAGAGGATTTCGTGCCGACTGACGATCGCACAAGCGGGCTGCGCCTCACCGGGGTCGGTGTGTCCCGGGGCATCGCCATTGGACGTGCCTATGTCGTCGAACAACGAGAGGTCCGAGTCTCACGCCGCACCATCGAGGAAGAACAGATCCCCCAGGAGGTCTCCCGGTTCAAAAGGGCGATCCAGCAATCCCACGAACAGCTCGAAGGCCTTCGGCTCAAGCTTCCCGAGTCCCAGGGAGAGACTGGAGACATCCTGGAAGCCCACCAGCTCATGCTCCGCGACGAGCTCCTGGTTTCGGGCACCGTCCGCCGCATCGAAGAAGAACGCATCAACGCCGAATGGGCGCTCCTCAAGACCATCGAGCAGATCCTCCAGGTTTTCGGCACCATCGACGACGAGTACTTCCGGGAACGTCAAAGCGACGTGCGGCAAGTGGGGGAACGGGTCTTGAGAAACCTCGTGGGCCAGGGAGAACTCGTCCTCCAGGTCCCGCCGGACGCAGTGATCGTGGCCAGGGAACTGGGGCCGGCGGATGTCGTTCAGTTGAGACGGGCTGCAGTGGCAGGCTTCGTCACCGAGTCAGGCGGCCAGACATCCCACACGGCCCTGGCGGCCAGGGCCGTGGAACTCCCAGGCGTCACTGGGATCGAAGACGTCTGGAACAGGATAGCGAACGGAGACCTCCTCATCGTCGATGGGTACGACGGCGTGGTGCTCGTCGACCCGGATGCGGACACGATCAATGCATACCGGGGCAAGGCACGTAAATTCTCGGCCCTGGAACGGGAACTCCTCCAGGACAAGCAACTCCCGGCGGAGACCACCGACGGCGTCCGCGTCCAGCTCCTGGCAAACATCGAACTGGCCCAGGAGGTCCAGGCGGCCCTGGATCACGGCGCCGAGGGCGTCGGTCTCTACCGGACCGAATACTTCTACATGGGGCGCTCGACTCTTCCCACAGAGGAAGAACTCGTCTCGGACCTGAGAACCGTGCTCAGCGAAATGGGGGACATGCCGGTCACCTTCCGTACCTTCGACCTCGGGGGCGACAAGGCGGGACAGCTCTTCCGTCTCCACAGCGAGCCCAATCCAGCCCTCGGCCTGAGGTCCACCCGACTGGCCCTCAAACACAGGGACGTGTTCAAGACCCAACTCCGAGCCATGCTGCGCAGCGTGGACGGCGGCAGGCTCAGAGTGATGTTTCCGATGATAGCAGACTCCAGCGAACTGGCCGAGGCCCGAGCCGTGCTCCACGAAGCATGGAAAGAGCTGGATGCAGAGGGCTACCGGCTGCCTGTCGACATGGCCGTGGGCATCATGGTAGAGATGCCGTCAACGGCAATCCTGGCCGACCGTCTGGCGGAACAATGCGATTTTTTCTCCATTGGTTCCAATGACCTCATCCAATACTCGCTGGCCATTGACCGGGCCAACGAACACGTGGCACATCTGTATCACCCGCTGCACCCGGCCATCCTTCGCTTCATCAAGTTCGTGGTGGACGCGGCCCATGGAAACGGAATCCGGGTGAGCCTCTGTGGTGCCACGGCAGGTGAGCCCCTCTATGCCATCGTCTTGCTGGGCATGGGACTCGACGAACTGAGCATGGCCCCAGTGGCCCTGCCGGCGGTCAGGCGCGTGATCCGCCAGACTTCGTACCAGCAAGCCGCACAGCTTGCCGACGAACTTTTGTCCCTGAGCACGGTGGAGGATGTCGACGAAGCCTTGTCTCGATTCATCCGAAAACGTTTTCCAGGCGACATCCCTGTCCTGGAAGACAACCCGGTCCTTCCCTGGCGTCATCGAGCGAAACTCAAGACCACGGAATAGCTCTCTGCCAAGCTGCCTGCGGCCCAAAGACGTCTATTCTCCGACCGAGAGCCATGGGGCGAGCCGATTGACGCAATGGGCCATGTCTGGTAGGCACGTTTCACGTGGATGTCCAAGACTCCCGAGACGGCGATTGCCCATGGAAAATGCAGCTTCCAAAATCGACACCACAGCCCCCAGGGTGTTGGTGGTTACCAAGCCTCTAGTTCCTCCCTGGCGGGACGGCACAAAGGTTTTGGTGCGTGAACTGGTGGAAACCGCCGGCCACACCCGGTTCGTGATACCCATCCCCAAAGGCACGCCCCCGCCATGGAATCACGTGGAAACATGGACACCCTTCGGGCGAACCAATGGAACGGGACTCAAAGGCAAGGCCCTGCTGTTCGGCAATCTGCTGAGAAAGCCGGCCACAGACATCATCCATTTCTTCTTTGCCCCCAACCCGGCATCTTCCTTGGCAGGACGACTCGCAGTCACCAATTCGTCGCAGCCCACCGTCCAGACGGTCTGCTCGGTCCCCAAGTCTCTCAAGGGGCTCAAGTGGCTCACCTTTTCGGATCACCTGGTGGTCCTGAGCCAGTTTACCAGAAAGTTGTTCGAACGTGCGGGAATCCCTTCGGAACGGATCACGGTCATCCATCCGGGTATGCGCCCCATGGACCGGGCACCGGCACCGCGCCTTGCAGAAATTCGAAGGCGATTCGGCCTCGACTCGGGGCCCAGCATTCTCTTTGCCGGTGACTACGATTTTTCAGACGCCGCCCGCATTATGCTGGAAGCAGCCGTGATCCTGGCCAGAAAGAGGTCGGATCTGCGGGTCATCTTCACCGTCCGGCTCAAGACAGAGGCCTCCATGCACATGGAACAACGCCTCAAGGCAAAGGTGGCCAGAGAGGGCCTGACCGGGCGCATCTCCTTCTACAACGAGGTGGATGACTTCCATGGTCTCCTCGAAGCAGTGGACCTTTCGCTCCTGCCGGCGGAAACCACTTACGCAAAAACCGACTTCCCTTACGTTCTCCTGGAGTCCATGGCACTGGGCACGCCGGTGATCGTGGCAGATGACGGCCCCCTGCCCGAACTCGTCGCCAAGGGAGGCGGACTCACCGTGCCCACCGGCGACCCCCAGGCCCTGGCCCTGACCGCCGACGATCTCCTGTCAGACCGGAAACGTCTCGAACGACTCGGGTCGGAGGCCCGATCCGTGGTGGCACGGCATTTCTCCGCCGAAACCATGGTGGCCCGTTACGAAGCACTCTACAAGTCACTGGCCGACACACAACGAGGCCGTCGATAAGAGCCATGACGAACAAGAAACTCGACAACAGGCGTTACTACGACATTTTTTCCGAACGGTACGATCGTCGCCGAAAAAAGGGCTATCATTGGATGATCGACAGCCTCCAGACCGACATCTTGCTGCCCTTGGCACAGGACCGAGACGTCCTGGAACTGGGCTGCGGCACCGGCCTCATCATGGACCGCATCACCGACTCCTGCCGTTCTCTCGTGGGCATGGACCTGTCGTCCGGCATGCTGGCAAAGGCTGCCGGACGCGGACACCAGGTGGTCCAGGGTTCAGTGGAGCACCTCCCGTTTGCAGACGAGACATTCGACCTGGTCTACTCTTTCAAAGTCCTGGCCCACGTCGAACCCATCCAGCAGGCCATGCAGGAAGCTGCGAGGGTCCTCAGACCCGGAGGATACCTCGTGGCGGACTTCTACAACCCCGTGAGCTTTCGGGGGGTCGCCAAGGCAATCCTCCCTGCGGGGCAGGTGGGCAACAAGACCAGGGAGGCCGACGTCTACACCAGGTTCGACAGGCCCGAAGACATCCTTTCGTATCTCCCCGACCAACTCGAACCAGTGACTTTCAAAGGTGTCCGGGTCCTCACTCCTTGGGCCAGGATCCTGGACATCCCCGGAGTGACGCCCGTGGTCACGCGCATCGAGCGGGTCGCAGGCTCGCTGCCCCTCTTGTGGAGACTGGGGGGGTTCCTGGTGACCGTATCGAGAAAAATCGGCCGATGACGCTCTCCCCCAATCGGCCTCGGTGAAATGAGGACATCGTGAAATTTCATCTCATCGGCATCTGCGGCACGGGCATGGGCTCGGTGGCCACAATCCTCAAGCAAGCCGGACACGACGTCCGGGGCTCTGACGAAGGCACCTATCCGCCCATGAGCGAACAACTCGCGATGGCCCGGATCCCGGTCATGGAACCCTTCAATCCCGCCAATCTCGACTGGGGCCCCGACCTGGTGGTGGTGGGCAATGTCTGCCGCAAAGACCACGTGGAAGTGCTCGAAGCCCAGCGCCGCAGTCTCCCGCTCGAATCCATGGCCTCGGTTCTCGAAAAATATTTTCTCTCGTCGGCAGAGCCCATCGTCGTGGCCGGCACCCACGGCAAGACCACCACCACTTCCCTTCTCGCGCACCTGCTCACCAAGGCCGATCTTGCCCCAAGCTTTCTCGTGGGAGGCGTCCCCCTCAATTTCGGACGCAGTTCCATGCTTGGGACCGGCCGGCATTTCGTGATCGAAGGCGACGAATACGACACGGCTTTTTTCGACAAGACCCCCAAATTTCATCACTATCGCCCCAAATGGGCCGTGATCACGAGCGTGGAATTCGACCATGCCGACATCTATCCGGATTTCGCCTCGGTAAAACGAGCCTTTGCCCATTTTGCAGGTCAGATTCCCGGCGACGGATTGCTCGTGGCGCACCAAGACGTCCCCAAGGAAATCCTCGAACAGGCCGACTCCTCCGTCTGGCTCTACCGGGTGGAGGAATCCGACCCAGAATTGGCGGCCCTGTCGGGTCGCTTCACCAACCCTGCCGAAACACAGGGTCGCTATCCCGTCTGGACCGCCGTCATTCTCTCCGACCCGCCTGTCGGGTTCGGCTCACTCTTTCAGATTTTCAACCCCTCGGGAGAATTCGTGGGCACCTTCCGCATCGGGATGCAGGGCAGACACAACGTGGCAAACGCCCTGGCAGCCCTGCTGATCACATACCGTCTGGGGTTGCATCGCCCAGCCATGTCCCGGGGCCTGTCCAGCTTCAGGGGCGTGCGGCGCAGGCAGGAATTTCGGGGTCTGGCCCGGGGCGTCACGGTGATCGACGATTTCGCACACCACCCAACCGCGGTCCGAGAAACCCTGCGGGCCTTTCGTGCCGTCAAGAATCCCAAGGCTCAACTGCTGGCCATCTTCGAACCCAGGAGCAACACATCCCGTCGAAACGTGTTCCAGGGAGAACTGGCCGATGCCCTGTCCGAGGCAGACCAGGTCTTCATCGGCCCACTGCGCAACGTGGCCGGCATCCCGAAAGCGGAGCGTCTCGACACCGAAACCCTGGCCGCCGACATCAGGTCCCAGCAAGTACCGGCCCAGGCGTTCGACCAGCTCGACGCCCTCTTGGACAAGGTCCTGACAAACGTCCGGGCCGGAGACATCGTGGTGGTGATGAGCAGCGGCTCCTTCGGAAACCTTCCCACGAGAATCCTCATGGGGCTGGGCGACCCCATCACCCCGGCCGCATCGGAAGATTTGAGAATGCTCCAAGACCTCCTCGCAGAGCACGGCCTGGCCTGCGGCGGGCGGAAAACCGAACTTTCCGACTATTTCGTGGTGCGCAGCCCAGGCCGCGTCATCGGCTGCATCGGCATGGAGTCCTGGGGGCCATACGGCCTGCTCAAGGACATGCTCGTGGTCTCGGACCGGCGCGGCGAAGGACTGGGTTGGATGCTGGCAAAGACAGCCCTGGACCATGCGTTACGACTCGGCCTGCAACGAGTCTTCATGTTCGGCACGGATGCCACGAAAAAAATCGGTGAGGTCATGGGCTTCCAGCCCTGGCCCCAGGAACCGCCCGAAGAACTGGCTGATTCACGCCAGTTCCAGCGCCCCCAACATGCCGGCGCTGTTCTCATGTCGGTGGAGGTCACTGCCGATGAACGAGACCATGAACGCCCTGGAAAGTAGCGATTTCGAACAGCTCCTCGCACTGGCCCGCAAGGCCGCCGCTGCCGGTGCAACAGAAGTCATGAAGGGCTGGGATCGGCCCATGGACGTCACGCACAAAGGGGTGGTGGACCTGGTGACCGAGTACGACAAGGCCTCGGAAGAGACAATATTTTCCATCATCCGTGAGACCAGGCCCGATGATGCGATCCTTGCCGAGGAAGGCGGCCTGACGAAAGGTCATTCCCGCGTCTCCTGGCTCGTGGATCCCCTGGACGGGACCACGAATTTCTCCCACGGCCTCCCCCTGTTCGGAGTGTCGGTAGCAGCCCTGGAAGAGGGGGTTCCCGTGGCAGGCGTCGTGCACCTACCGGCCATGGGATGGGAGTTCTACGCAGCCCGCGGAATGGGCGCTTTCATGAACGAGGTTCCCATGCATGTTTCCTCGATCTCGAACCTCACCGATGCCCTGGCGGTCACGGGCTTTCCGTACAGCCGCCGTCGCCAGGCCCACCGGATCGCCGGATACGTGGAACATTTCCTGACCCGTGTCCAGGGACTACGCAGACTGGGCGCAGCAGCCGTCGACCTCTGTCTCGTAGCCAGGGGCTGGCTGGATGTGTTCTGGGAATTCGAACTGAACGCATGGGATCTGGCTGCCGGCATCGTCATCCTTCAGGAAGCCGGAGGACTGGTGACCGACTGGTCTGGCGGGCCGGTGGACCAGGTCCTCCAATCGGGCCAGGTGGCCGCCTCCAATGGAACGCTCCACGCAGAACTCACCGCCTCCCTCGAAGAAATGGTCGCCAACGACATGAGGAGCGAGGGAGGCGAACAACAGCCAGGAAAGTGACACTGCCATGAGAGAAAAAGAGCCTTCGTCACAACCGGCATTCATCGTGCTCGCCGCTGGAAAGGGAACCAGGATGAAGAGTTCCTTGCCCAAGGTGCTCCATGAGGTGGCCGGACGGCCCATGCTCGACCACTGCCTGGAAGCCGCCGCCGGCCTGTCTCCATCCCGCGTGGTGGTGGTCCTGGGACACGAAGCGGACCGGGTCAAGACACACCTGGCTTCCTGGCGGGACCGCTTCCACAAACTCACCACGGTCCTCCAGGTCCCCCAACTGGGGACAGGCCATGCAGTGGCCAAGGGCATGTCGGGACTCAAAGGCCACAAGGGTCCCGTGGTGGTCCTCTACGGGGACGTGCCCCTGGTACAGTCCAAGACCCTGGCCAGACTCGTCTCGACTTGGAGAAAGAAGCAAGCGGCCCTGGTCTTTGCCACGATGCACCTCGATAATCCAGGATCATACGGCCGGGTGCTGCGCAAAGGTGGCACGGTGCAACGCATCGTGGAAGCGGCGGACAGCAGCGCCGAGCAGGCTGACATCTGCGAAGTGAACAGCGGACTGTACTGTTTCGACACAAAATTCCTCAGAGAGTCCCTGCGGCACCTGGCTTCAGACAACGAACAGGGAGAGTTCTACCTCACCGATACGGTGGAACTGGCCGTCCGGCTCCGAAAGACCGTCGCCACCATCACCATGAACCCCCAAGAAGCCCTGGGCATCAACAACAGGCGCGACCAGGCAGAAGCCGTCCGTGTCCTGAACCGACAAATCGTCGGTCGCCTCATGGACCAAGGAGTGACCATTCTCTTCCCCGAATCAGTGGTCATCGAGCCAGGCGTGCGTGTGGGCCGCGACACGGTCATTGGATTTGGTGTCCATCTCCTCGGGCAGACGCGACTGGGCACAAACTGCCGCATCGAAACGGGAGCAGTGATCCGAGACAGCCGCCTGGCCCCAGGCTCCTGGGTCAAACCCTACAGCGTGATCACGGAATCTGTCCTGGGGCCCGATGTGCAGGTGGGCCCCTTCGCCCACCTGAGACCCGGCACCACAATCGCGAAAGCCGGAAAGGTGGGCAACTTCGTCGAAACGAAAAAGGCGAGCCTCGGCCCTGGAGTCAAGGCGAACCACCTTTCCTACCTGGGAGACGTGGAGATCGGGGAAGGCACCAACGTGGGCGCAGGCACCATCACCTGCAACTACGACGGACGCCACAAGCATAAGACCAAGGTGGGAAAGCGTGTCTTCATCGGGTCAGACACCCAGCTCGTGGCCCCAGTCACCGTGGGAGACGACGTGATCATCGGCGCAGGAACCACGGTGCTCAAAGATGTGGAACCAGGAGTCACCCTGGTCAACCCCAAGGGGCAACGCCACCTGCCCACGAAGAAAAAGAACCGAAAAAAACGCTAGCT
>CAZIJS010000142.1:0-11755 GCA_964539505.1 uncultured Myxococcales bacterium | reverse complement strand
CTCTCCTCCGGATCCGCGGAGGCGGCCCGGGCTGCGTCACGCGCCGACTCTTTGGCCATGGCAGGGTCTGCAAAGAAAAACAACATGGTCCCGGCCACCGCCTTCCGGCAGGTTTGCCGGTCGGCAAAGACACCGTTTTCAATACTGCGCTCCGCATGGACATGAAAGGCATTCGGCGAAGAAGACGACAAGAGCAACAGCCGACGATACAACCAGATTTCCGTCGTCTGGACGGAGACTTCGTCCACATACCGGATCGCAGCATCCACATCGTCGAGCGCCACCCAACAGACCAGGGACAATCTCAGAAAAAGCGCATCCCGAAGGTGCCTATCTGGTTGGGCCCGTGCCTCTTCTGCGAGCAATGCAGACAATTCGACAAGCCCGGCATCCACGCGCGCATCACCGTCTCGCTGGGACTGTTTCGAACCCATGGGGTCTCCTTGCATCGACAACAGACGAGCCACGATGGTCGTCTTGGGCTGCGTGAGTCTTTCGTATGATACCCGGTCACTTTTCAGGAACAACCGAAAACTCCGAGAATCCAACCAGAATTCAATGTCCCCCCCACCAAACAGAGGCATCTTTTGTCTTGAAACCTACAGATCTCAAAACGCCAATGCTGTATGAAAGAATACAAAACAAGGAAAAAAAACCTTTACTCTATGGATTTTTGCATTTATCCTAAAAAAAGGACAATCGCCAATCATCACGCATGTCAGAGTCCAAACCCATTCGATTGGCATGACTGTCCAGGCAAAGAAAGGCCCCATCATGAATCGCTGCGTCTGCGCAACGAAGGACAGAGATCTCCGGCGACTGGTTCACCGCACCCTGCGTTCAGCCGGATTCGACGTCCAGTTCGTCGAGGGACCCGAGGATCTGCGTCCCGTTGCCGAGGATGCCCGACTCATCCTCATGGACCGCGACTCTGGCAGCACCGAAGCGATCAACCAGGCCATGAGCAGGCTCCCGGCACAGGCCAACATCGTCCTTATCGGGGGCTGGACCCAGTGGAACGAGGTCCTCGACCTCATGAGGTCGAGCCGTTGTCAAAATCTCCTCTGTCGCCGTGCCCCCTTGGAAGAGGAGGAACTCACCGTCACCAGTGCCAAACTGGTCAGCCGAGACATCTTCGGGCTGGAAAAATACGTCCTGTGGGGCACTGTCATTCACGAAGTGGAAATCGCCACCTATGACGACAAGCGCATGGTCATCCAGGACATCGCCGCCTTCGCGCGGTCGGTGGGGTGCCGCAGACACGTGGTCAGTCGGATCGAGGTCGTGGCGGACGAACTGCTCATGAATGCTCTCTATGACGCACCTGCAGCGGCGCAGGGTCTGGACCGAAAAGATCTGCTCTCCAGGGCTGTCCCGGGAGGCCCTCCCATCAGCAACGAATCAGTCCTGGTGCGTTATGCATCAGACGGTCGCTTCCTGACGATTTCTGTCAAGGACCGGTTCGGCCTCCTGAAAAAATCAGACATTTTGGACAATCTTGCCAGAGCGGCGACCACTGGAGGCAGTCCACTGCGCGATCCCCGGGCAGGGGCGGGGCTCGGCCTCTATTTCGTCATGCAGTCGGTGTCCCGGTTGGTCATCAACGTCAGCCGCGGGCAGGCCACCGAGGCGATCTGTTTCTTCGATATTCGACGCCCGGCCCGAAAAATCCCTGCTGATGCCCACTCTCTCAACATCTTCCTCACGGATCCGGATCTCCAGGAAACCCTGGTGGGCGCCGCAGGGTGACCGTGATAGTCACCGTCTATCAAAAGACCACGCCGGCACCCACATGGAAAGAGAGGATCCCGCCGGGAAAATGGACCCCAGGCGAAGCGAAGTTCGAAGGGTAGGTCTCTTTTTGGAAACCATTGGCCAGGTCACCAAAAAGCAGATCGAGGGCAGACTCGATGCGCCAGCGCCCGAAATGGACAGTCACCCCGACATCGACCCCCACCTTGTCGGCATCGTCTGTATCCCGGCGAGCTGTCTCCTGGGGGACGGCTCGTGAATCGTAGGACAGTCCGCCCCGCAACGTCACGAAACGGTTGATGCGGCCCTCTGCCCCCAGGTGCACCGCAATAGAGTCCTTCCAGTCCATATAGGTTGCCACCATGTCGCGGGGCATGTCCAATCCAGCAGGACGCACCACCAACTCCTGAAACCGGGAATTGTCCGTCCAATCGACCTGGAAGGACAAGAGCACCTTGGGATGCACCCAATACGAGGCTCCCAAGGCCAAAGATTGGGGAAACGGGATGCGCGCGTCGGCGTCGTATGATTTGTCCCCGGAATGTACGACATTCGTACCCTTGACATCGACGTTCATGTTCGAGCGGTACGAAACCCCGAGCCGCAATCCATCCACCGGCTCTATCAAGATTCCCAGGGAATACCCAAAAGCCACCCCATAGATGGTATCGAGAACCATGAACTCTGCGGCAGGGCGACCTTGGCTGCAACTGAGCAGATCCCCACAGCCCTTTGTCACGGAAAAATAGCCCATTCCAATCCGCAAGGAAGCTCCGATATGCACCCTACGCGACACCTCGTAGGCCACAGTGGGTTGGAACTCATAGAGCCCGATCTTGGTGTCTACCACGCCTTCACTGATGGGCCGCTGCCCGAAATGGACCATCCCGCCGAACGAGTTAAACGCGCCGAACCCAAAAGCGAGATGGGCGCCGTCACCCACGACAAAACGCCCGCCCACGAAAACATATGGCAACACCCCGTTGGGGACCTGGGCCTTTTCGACACCCCAACCCGGCGGCTGGACCTTGCGGAAAAGAAACATAGTCTCCAAACCCAGACTCAGGTCCGTCTGTCGCAACGTGGTCAATCCCGCTGGATTGTAGAACACCGCCGAGGCGTCATCGGCCAGACCCACGAAGGCTCCCGACAGGCCGCTGGCCCTGGTGCCCACTCCGGTGGGACGGTTGAGACCACCGGCCCGAGCCGGGCCGCCTCCCAGAAAAGACATCCCCATCAGGAGCGACACCGCAGCAGGCAACAGTCGTCTCATGGATTCGGCCCCCCTCCGGGCTCACAGCCGAAGTGTTCCGGACTCCACCGCACACAACCGGCATCCTGCGACGGCCCCCCATCTCCACAGCCGGCATCCTGGTCACAGCCTGCGTCCGCCCACTCGAGACAAGTTCTGGGCTGATGCAGGCAACGCTGGTCCGACGAAAAACAATAGAAAGCCGCCACCCCGGCGTCATCCACGAAACAAGGCACCAGGGCAGACCTCGGATAGCAGAGAGACTCGGCAGCCCGGCCTCCATCGACACGCACCGACGCATCAGGGGCGGCACAGACCTCGTCGGCTGGACAGTCCCGGTCCTGATCGCAGGACCGACCCAGGTCGACCTTGTCGTGAGCCAGGGGACAGCCGGCCAGAAAAACAACGACCCCTGCAGCCAACAATCTGGCAATCGCCTCAGTTCTCAAAACGACACCTCGCCTCGGTAACCGACGGTGAGCCCCACGCCGTGCTGCGCCGGAGTCACACTCAAGCCTTCCAGCCGGGACGAAGACTTGTGCCTCCTGACGGCAAAGAGGATCACCGATCCGATGAATGCGGCCCCCGCCGCACCATAGAGCCCCAAACTCACCGCCTTGTACGTCCTTTCCTTGCGCGCCAAAGCATCCAACTCCTCACGCGTCGAAACATTGCGATCCTGGATCCGTTCGGAGAGGGCGTTCTCCAAAAAACCAAACAGGGCCCCGACGGTCACCAGGGCCCCGGCAGCCGCCAGGGTTCCCCATGCCCACCTGCCGTAGGTTCTCTTCTTTCCAAGCAGGCCGAACTCGACATGCAGCACCCGGCACCGGCCCTCGATGACATCCACCTTGCCATGCCAAGGCAAGGCACCAGGCGCGGTCACCGTCAACACCCACTGTCCCGGTTCGAGGTGATAAGCCCCCCCTGCATCGGGCCGAAGTCTTCCCCGACCGGCAGCCACCACCACGATAGGCCCTCTGTTGACCTGGAAACGCAGACAGGTCTCCTTCCTGCTGCTCTGTGGCACCGGCCGGGAAACCAGGGCTCGGACAGGCCGCTCGTTTGGATCCTTTTTGAGGACCGCCTCCACCTTGACGACCTGGGATGGATAGATTTCCACCGTCTTGGAAAAAGGAAGGTAGCCTGCCATGGACACTGTGACGGTATGCGCCCCCATCACTACCTTGAATCGCTCGGGCTTGGCAGAGGTCGCACCGCGCTGGATGTTGTCTACCATGACCAGGGCCCCGGGCACATTGGACGTGACTTCCACAAAACCAGGGGCGGCACCTGGCAGATCCAACTTTCTTGGAGGCAGCCCCAACTTTTTTCGACACACGTTGAGTCGAATGAGTACCTTCAGAGAATATCTCCCTCCCGGTCCGGCCAGGTCGAGATACTTCTCATATGCCTTGGCGGCATCCGCATATTGCGTGAGCCCTTCGTATGCCAATCCGAGCTGTCTCCAAGCCCCTGGCAGTCTGGGAGCCAACCGAATCGCCATCCTGTAGTGGGCCACGGCAGGCACGAACTTGCCCTGATACAAAAAAGCGTTGCCCTTGTTGAAAAGCCTGACGTACCGAGCCCGAACCCGCGGTGACAAGGTCTGCGCCGCCGCCCCCGAAGCCGCCAACAAAACGACCACCATGCCCAGCCAGACCAGTCGCTTCATGACACTGTCTCCCTACTTGGTGGGATCATCCCACACATTTCCCGGGAAAGTGGTGGGCCGCCACCCCCGGGACCGATGTCCCCCGCCACCGCCGCGCCGAGGCGCGCGAGGCTTGGCAATCTCGTACCCAACAGCCCTGGTCACATCCCCGGACAGCACCCTGCATTCCACCCTGCCACCCGTCTTCTTCAACGTGTTGGTCAAATCCGTGACCACATCCACGAAATCCTTACCGCTCTCGATCTGCTGTCTGCGGCAATCCACCACGATGTTGCCCCGCTCCAATCCGGGGACACGCCAAGGACTGTCCGCTGTCACATCCAAAATGACAGCTCCACCGGTGACCCCGCGATACAGCCAGGCCAGGCCAGGAAAATAGTTTGCCGCCTTGACACCTTGCACTGAAAAACTCTTCGTATAGTGCCTTCGATACTGCTCCAGCTTGGTTTCGTCCACCGTAATCAAAATCCAGTACCGCCACCTGGTTCCGTCGCTCGTCTTGAGCTTTTGCCAGAAATCCTCTCCGTCCGTGGGCACATCGTCGGCAGTCCGCTGAAATGCCTGGGCCACACGGTGTCTCGATGCCCAGAGATGCTTCCGGGCCTTGCGCACGGCATCGGCGTCCTTGGCGGCAACGGCCCGCTGGAACGCTTCGATGGCCTCGGTTCTCGGCGCCTTGTACTGGCCGAGCACAGCAGCCTTCCAGTTCTCGTCTGAAATCCCCACGGCGATCTCCTGGACGAGGCGTTCCAGGGCATCGTCCACCGCCTTGCGCCTGGCCTCTTCGTTGTCCCTGGCGCTGTGGGAAAATCCCACGACCTGGACCATATTGCCTTCCCTCCAAACCTTGGTCTTCTTGGCTTTGTCCAGCCAGACAGGGGCTTTCTTCGTCTTCTGCTCTACCACCTTGCCGGCCTCGTCGTAGACAGTGGTCTTGCGGATCTGCAAAAACTTCCAGACACCAAAAGCCAGGCCCGCGACCACGACCACCGATGCCACGACGGCGAGCAGAACCGCCAGCCCCACTGTCTGTGCCGGAGCCTGGGCCACCGGGACTCCACCTCCAGGCAACTGGGGGCCGGCCTGTGCCTGCCCGGCCACGGGCGCCGGTCTATTGACCACTTCTTCGGCCTCTTCGATAAATTTTCCGAGAGCCGAACCCACTTCCGGTTTCGGCAGAGCCGCCACCGTGCCCAGGAAAGACTCCGAGGCGACGCAATCTGTCTTGCCACCGCAATCCTCACAAGTCATCTCCGGCGGAGTGGCGAACTTGAGCAGGTCGAAATGTTCAGGCACGGAAACGAGCTGTGCCGCAGTGGTGCCGCAGCTCGCACATGAAAACGGCATGTAGAAATCCAGCACCTCGACCTTGCCGGCCAGGGCGTCCCCGGTGGCCAGCCGCTCGATGAATCCCGGCGTGGCGCGACGAATGAGGATGCGTCCCGTCACCGGTGCGATATGCTGGATCATATCCACCCATGCCGCGGCCCCCTCGTCATCGATCCGTCCCACCGACCCCACGTCGAAAACCACGTCCCCTTCGAGCCCCTCGATGATCTTCTCCACGGGAAACGACGCATCGATGTCGCCTGCGAGCTTGATGTAGGTGGCATCCCCGACATGCTTGTCGATGCGCAGGCGTCTGGCTGCGTCCGAAACCCGGTAGTTGAGTTTGTTTGCCAAGAAATTGGAGACCGCCGGATCCGGTTCTACCTTGGGTTGATTCGAAAGGTACAAAAAGAAACTTTGCGGGTCTTCATCGAAATATTCCGGGTTGCCGCAGGACTCGCAGGGAAAATCCGGCAGATGCATGTTCTGGATGTCGTCCCAGGCATCCTCCACCTGCACGAGACGCTGCCGATCGTCGTCGCAATAGTCGCAGCGATACGGAGCATAGAAAGATAAAATTTTTCCTTTGCCGCCGAAATTGGCTACCATGTTGAACTGATCGATAATCTTGGGAGATGCTTCGATATAATAAATATCTTTGCATTTCTCTCCGGCAGCGGCCACAAAGCTCACCCACTCACGAATACCGAAAGAGCTGATCCGCCGCACCTGGCCGAGATCCAGTATCAAAATACCCTTGACCGTGTCGGCAAGCTGCTTGCCATTGAAATCTTCGTCGATGGTCCCGCTGAACCGAAGACACATGATGTCGCCTTCGACGATTTTCGAGATCTGGAGTTTCGGGGCCTGGGCCGCATCCATTTGTTCAGCCATGTGTTTCCTCCACGGCATCCGTTCCTTCCCGCGCCCCTGCATGGAACACGTGAATGGAACGGGGCAGGTTCCGAAAGACCCTCTGATTCAGGTCGAGTTCATAAATCCCCGTGACCTCCGTCCGCTCTCCTGGGATCACATCGAAAATGGACAGGGCCGTGGACTTGTAGACATACAACATGCCCAACCCAGCCCCCCCGAAACTCGTGTCCATCCGCCCCCCCTCCAGGCCGCGGACCATCCCGTCGAACACCTTGCGTCTCGGGAGACGACCGAATCGGTCCACCACGGAGACGAGGACTTTCATTCCGTCGGATGCACAACGAATCACTGCGGCATCGTCGTCTTTCAATTCGATCCGGGCCTTTCGATCATGGGCGAACCTGGGCTGACCCACATCGTCCACGGGAGCATCATACATGGCATTCATCAACAGTTCGTGAGCCAACTCCCCGAGCATCTCACGCACTCTCCCTGGGCAATTGAGCTTTTCGCAAAAACGCACCACTCCTTCTACCACCCGATCCCGCTCCTCGGGATTGTGGACGCGCTCTTTGAATCCCGTGTAGCCCCAGTTCAATACACTGGCCAGTGACGGCCTGTCGCCTGTAACCAGGCGCCGAAGCACCCAGAGGACCTCCCAGGGCCTGGGTGGAGACTTGGGATCCGGTTTGCCGAGCAAGTGACTGAGCCGAGGCTGCGCAGCCGCCGCCTGCAGCAGAGCCTTGTTCGGTTGCGCCGACCAGACCACCCCTCGAACCTTCGGACGGGACGCCAAGATTCCTTGAACAGGGCCGATATCCACGGCGTCTGCGCATAAAATCGTCTCCTCGTCGTCCAATGCCAACGAGAGCTCACTCGTGTCCTCGATGGGCACCACCGGCACCCCGGTGCAGGTCAAGATCCGCGTGAGCTTGCGGAGGTGGAGCTTGTTGCGTTCCAGGAGCAATATCCGCATGGAAGACACCGGTCTTTCGTCTGCTGGCTCACATAAAGATAACAGAATTTCCGAACAGTCGCAAAGATTTTGCGGTAATATTGGAAAAATCTCAAAGCATCAAAAGATAAGCAAAGCAAAAACCGCAGCCCCCAAGAGCCAGATTTCGGAAGCTGTGTTACATTCGAGTCATGAAAGCTTGCCTCAAAAACAAAAAAGCGGCAAGCATTCGGACAAGCGGCAACGAGCTGGTCTCGTGCCGAGTCATCCCGTGGCTCGCCACGATGACCAGCCAGAACCACGGAGAGGTCCCTCATGAGATTCCTCACTCGCACCGCCAGCATTGCCATCGTCACCCTGCTGCTGTCCTCGCAGGGCTCGGCGCGAGCAGGCCGACACCGCAGACCAACTCGCAGATCCCGGATGCGGCACAGCAATATGGGGTCCAGACGGTCTCGGTCATCGAAACGACCAACGAAGCCGGCCCGGAATCGAGGCCCGGGACGTCCGGGACACAGGCACACCGCCCCAGATGCCGGCTGGCTCGTCAAGACAGCGGAGACCGCCGTCGATCGAGGCAACATGACTCGAGCCATCGTCTTGTATCGAGGTGCCGTGGCCTTGACTGGAGAAGACCCGAAAATTCTCTATAGGCTCGCGGAAATCTACCGGATGGCGGGACAGTTTGCCGAAGCATCCGACACGTTCCATCGCTTCCTGGAAGTTTCGAAGAATCCAGCGCTCAAGGCCAAGGCCAAAGAAGCCATTGCAGCCATGAAAAATATGCCGGCACCCTTCGTGGACTCGGAAATCCGGGCCAGCTTGCGGGCACGTCCCTATGGAATCAAGGCTTTCACCCTGGGGCGCAAGGCTTTCAAACGCCGTCGTTACGCCTTGGCTGTCCGGTATTTCCAGGCGGCTCTCATGCTGGACCCCACCTTGATTGGCGTCCTTCGATGGCTGGGACAGGTCTTCGACAAGCTCAAACGCAGCGAACAGGCCCAGCGATACTATGTCAAGTATCTGCGCATCATGCCGGCAGGACGAAATGCCGACATGGTGCGCAAACGACTCAAGGACAAGGCCCTGCTGGGCAAGGTCAGCATGCTCGCATCGTTTCCCTGTGAAGTCTGGATCAACCGGAGTCTCCTCCCTGGGAAGAAAACACCCATCAAAAATCTCCTGCTGCCCGCTGGCGAATACTCCGTGATTTTCTACAACCGCAAGTATCACGTGGGGCGCAAGATGCGTGTCCGCGTGGAACGAAGCAAGGCCGTCACGGTTCGTTTCGACTTCGGCGTTCTTCGAATCAAGCTCAAACCCTGGGCCCGAGTCCGAGTGGACGGCAGAGACGTGGGCCTCTGGACGGAAATAGGTGTCCCCTCCAGGGCCAAACCATACCGGGTGGACATGGTCAGCTACGACCGCAAGCACACAATGACCAGGATTGTGACCATCCCCCCAGGCAGGACCGTGACCATCGACCACTGGAAATGAGCGGAGCTGCCCGGGCAGCTACCGAAAGTGACGGCAACGAATCGTCCTTGGTCTCGTCCTCCTCGTTGTTCCTGTCGATGCCCACTGTGCCCTTTCCGTCCATCCCTATTGAGGGACCATGCCCGTCGCCTTCAGGGCACCGGCAACCCGGCCCCTGAGTCGCCGAACGCCCCGCCAGAAACCCGGTCGCCCCATAAACCAGAGCACAGAAGCGACATAGGTGAGGGCCCCAATGGCCAAGGCACCCATGAGTTGTCGCGTCGGGTCGATGTGTCGACAGAGGGGACGCCCCAATCCGTAATAAATGAGGCCCAAGTGGAGCGAATAGGCGAACAGTGACGTCCGGCCGAACAGAATCGACGGCGCCCAAGGAATGGTTCCTCGTCGTCGCGCGGATTGCTCGACGGAATCGAGCACCAGCCCGGTCATCCGCGACAGACCGAAGAGCGCCAAGACCCAGACGGCCTTGAACCACACGTGGTGCAACAACCCCCTGGTCGGCTTGGCGTACCACCGAAGCCCGTATCGATAAATGAAGCGATGGTAGTAGTACCAATGGACCTGACGCGCAGCGTAGAACAAGACCACTGCCATCGCAGTGAGCCCCGCCCAAAAAAGAAGCTCTCGCCGTCGATCTTTCCTGGCAAAGTCCCAGATGCCTCCCACGAACAAGCCGAGCGCAATCCAGCCCCAATTCGGAACCACGGGAAACTGGGCCAGCCGGCTGGATGTGGACAGATAGGCCGCAAGGAACCGCGGCAGGTCATCCATAGCCGACACATAAAACAGAACATGAGAGAGAATCGGCAAGAACAAGAAAAGAACCAATGCCGGGAGATTTACCCGGCGCGGGGGTGCGAGCAGAGGCAAAAAGACCAGAGCAGAACCAATACACTGGAGGATATCGACCCGGATGGCGTGGTCTATGGGACCATCGAAATGATCGAAAGACCAAAAAAGGAGCTGCAGGAGATATCCTGCAATCCAGATACCCAGACCCCGCAGCACCAGACGACGACGCAATGCCTCGAGCCGACCTCGTTGCTCGGCGGCCCGCCATGCCAGCACCACCGAGAGCCCCACGAGGAACAGGAACGTGGGGGCCACCAACCCGGAAATTTTCATCATGACGTGGAAGTAGGTGCCGACCTTGAATTCCGGACGAAGCCAGGCCACCGTGGTGTGCACGAAAAACATGGCCACCACGGCCAAACCGCGGAGACGGTCCAAGAAGAGGAGACGTCGCGATCCCGAATCGCCCATGTGAGCCTCACAAGACAGCCCCGAACCCTGGGCCCAAGGCCATCTGAACAGACCTGTGCCTCGCAAGGCCAATTTTTTAACCGTAGAAAAGGCCGCACCAAGAAAAAAGGCCGTGGAAAACCACGGCCTTCTCCTCTCTGACAGCGTGGGCTCGGCCCACATTCCGTCTTGGTAGCGGGGGCTGGATTTGAACCAGCGACCTTCGGGTTATGAGCCCGACGAGCTACCAGCTGCTCCACCCCGCAGCATCGATGCGAGCATTAATAGACGAAGCCTGCGAAAAGTCAAGGAAGCAGTTTTTTGACCTCTGACGCCCTGACGCATCACGCCCTCCGCGCCCCTTGACCGCAGTATCGTGCTCGACATAGTAGGCGCCATACCGTGCCGCGCGCTGCTGCGCGAAGGGTCGAGAGAGGCGATGGCGAACACGGACTTCCCGTGGCTGGTCAAGGCGTTGCGCGACAAGCGAGGCCTCACCCAGGAGCAGCTCGCGCGAGAGATCGGCGTGTCGTTCAGCAGCGTCAGCGTGTGGGAGAACGGCCACCGGCGACCGCAGCCCTACCTCGCCAATCGGCTCTTGGAGATGGCGGCCGAGGCCGGACTCGATCGGAAGGGGTACGAGGATGCTGCCGACAAGGCCTGAGCTGCTGGGGAATGCGGTCGGGACAAGGGGGACCTCATGGTGAGGCGGCGCGACATCCTGGAGGCGTTGACCCGCGCTCGACTCCTCGATCTGGCGCGCGAGTTCGAGGTCGCCGGGCTCACCGGTCGGAGGTACTGGATTTTTCCGGAGGAGGCGCTCGATGAACGGCAGGTCGAGCATCTTGAGGTGCCAGATTGTGACCTCAAACCCAGGCGACTCGAGGCGCCATTCTGGAACCTCAAGCTCCCGCGGCGCCGGCATAGGCGAGGGAGGGGTGCGGCATGGCTGGTGAGACCACGCTCGTCCCCCTCGAGAGGATCGAGGGGCTCATCCTGCTCATCCGCGGGCAGAAGGTGATGCTCGACGCCGACCTGGCCGCCCTCTACGGCGTGGAGGTCAGGACGCTCAACCAGGCGGTCAAGCGCAATCTCGCGCGCTTTCCCGACGACTTCATGTTCCAGCTCACGGCCGAGGAGGCCGCGGCTCTAAGATCACAATCTGTGACCTTAAAGA
>CAZIJS010000141.1:0-11805 GCA_964539505.1 uncultured Myxococcales bacterium | reverse complement strand
AATACATGATACTGCGACCAATTCCGGCAGGCGTTCTCTGTCCAAGAACCGAGGCGGCCTGCCACGTCAGCTCCGTGGTGAGGACTTGGAATGCATGCGTGAGCGTCACCAGGTGCTGTCGCTCACCAGGGTCTCGGAAAGGCTCGGGGGAAGGCGGATCGGCACAATCCGGATCGTCGGGCGGACAGTTTACACCGCCTGGGCTGCCCATGACAAAGGTTCCGGCCGGAAGGCTCACAAAGGAAGCACATACCTCTCCCAGCCCGATGTGCAGGGGGTCTGCCTGATCGGCGTTCGCGATCCTCGGGCAGTTGTCCAGACGCGCGCCCACGCCGTCACCATCCGGGTCCAAAGAGCGCACCAGACGGAAGCCAATGTTGAAGCTCCGTTCCGAGGGCGGAGCCTCGAATCGGGCGGCGGAACGACACCACCGGGCCTCCGTATTGAAAGCGCCCCCGCGGATCACCCGGTTGACCCCCGAATCCGGCCCCAAGGGGTCCTGCACCGGGGCGCTGCCCAAATCGTCCGTATAGAGGTCCCAAGTCCATTCGAACACGTTGCCCGACATGTCGTAGAGCCCAAAAGCATTGGGCGCTCTGCTGGCAACGGGCCTGGTGGCTCCTGCGGCATTGCCGCAGTACCACCCAATGACGGCAAGGGAGGGATCGGCACAGCCTGGATCCGTAAGGGCGCCGGTGGTGCCGGCAACGGGATAAAAAGGCGTCTGGCTGCCGGCGCGGGCCACGTATTCCCACTCCGCCTCAGTGGGCAATCGATAGCCCGTACAGGAGGGATCGTAGATGACCTCGATCGATCCTCCCGCATCGCAGCCAGGTCCGGAATCACAGCCGTCACCCATGCCAAGGATGCCTGAAAAATCGCCCAAAAGATAACAGGGTGACAACCCCCCCAGAGATGAGACAAAATCGGCAAACAACACCGCTTCGATCCAGGAGACGCGCTCCACCGGGCAATCGTCACAATCATGGTAGCTCGGTGCAGTGCCGAAGGCATCCGGCGGCGATTGGAAGTACTGAACAAAAAACAGGCTGATGGCCTCAATCGCAGCCCGCCACTCGGCCTGGGTCACCTCCACCACCTTGACCTCCAGGGGACCGGACAAAGTGACGCGATGCGCGCGCTCGTCTGGCTGATAGCCGGACCCACCCGCCTCTGTGCCCATGGTAAAGGATCCGGCAGGCAGGGCGACATAGCCGGGGGTCAGGCAAGCCGGAACCCCGACAGAGTCGTCACAAGGTCCGGTCCCCTCGGGACAGGAGGGCAGGTCCGGATTGGAACAGGCCCGGCGGCAGATGCCGTCTCCGTCGTTGTCCTGCCAGTCCAGGGCGCAGTGGTCGCAGTGATCGCCGGAATACCCCATGGCGCAGGTGCACCCGTCGTCACTCGCATTGCAGTCCCCGTGGTCAGAGCATGTGTATGCCCGGCCGAAGCAGTGGCTCTCGTCGGCACCAAGCCCATCGCACTGGTCGTCAGCCGTGCAGTCATCGCCGTCGTCGCAGGCGCTGCCCTCGGCCAACACCTCGTCTGGGCAGAGGCCGGCACCATTGCAGAGATCTTCTTTGTCACAGGGTCCGGAGGCCGGCCGACAGACGCTGGTAGCTGGTTCATAATTGGGCTGACAGACGCCCTGATCGTCGCAGGTGTCGGGATGATCACAGAAAGAAGCCAAGGTGGATCCGCAGGCACTGCCTGGTTCGGCCAGGGCATCGTCTGGACAATCGGGGCTCTGTCCGTCGCAGGTTTCCGCCGGATCGCAGTCCCCGGCCGACTGCCGGCAAATCGTCCCCTCGTCGCCGATGGTCCAGTCGTGAGGATTTCGATCCGGATCACAGACGCGACACCCATGGTCGGGATCTTGCGCACCGGCGGCAATGCAGTTCTTCCCGATGACACAGGTTCCCAAGGGACAGACACATTCCCCCGTGGTTGGAACGCATGTCTGACTGTCTCCACAGGGATTGGGATCACAAGGATCTTCGGTGCAGGTCACGCCATCATCTGCCAGATGGTACCCGGCCGCCTCGTCGCAGGTGTCGCAGTATTGGCCCGCCCAACCTGTCTCACAGGCGCAGGTCACCGCGTCCGAGTCCTCGCTGCATTCTCCGTGACCCGAACAGGCCCCAGCCACGCAGCGCACCGGAACACAAACACCATCCTGGTCCTCGAACCCATCCAGGCAGGCACCACAGGCCGCGACGCCTTCTGTGACCAGGCACTCCTGATGGCGGGCTACACATTCCCTGTCGTCGTCGCATGGGCTCGGTCCACGGCACCGATTGTCCGCCTCGCAGCCCAGCCCGTAGTTGCAGGTGTGGTTGGGATAGCAGCGACAGCCATACGTTCCCTGGGGACAGGACGTGCTGTCGTCGCTGCAGGCGACGAGCCCAACCCCACCGGCCAGGAGGATTCCCAAGCACAGCAGCTTGCTCATATGTGTCGTCATGATCTTTACTCCCAGCGGCTAGGGCAGTTTGCAGATGTAGGGAAACAGAGTGCTGCAATCCGAGTCACGCCAGGCATGGTCCCAATCCAAATCGTACGTAATGGCGCTCATGCAGTTTGCTCTAGTCCCCCCGTCGGGCTCACCACTCGACCAAAAACCAGGCGGCAAGTAGGGCGACCCGTCACTCCACTGCCACTGTCCTTCGGTCTGTCTGTCGTTGAGCCCGAACCACAAGACTTCGAGCGAATCCCCGGTGTCATTTTCCCGACTGAAAGCCCACGCCGCCTTGCGAATCACAACCTGCTCGGCCATGTTCGCAATGCTGGCCAGGTGTCCACCCCGATTCACGCAGTCCTGTTCCGCGTCGGCCCAGGGCCGCTCCACCGCCACCGCCTGGTAGTGGTGATAGTCGTACTCGAACAGCGTGCGCACCAGGCGGAATCCAACGGCGTAGTTGCGCCCGCCCGGGGCGTATCCCTGGCGGCGAGCGGACCGCGAGTCCTGCACACCCCGGTTCCATGCTCCCCCTCTCGCGGTCACGACAAAGTTGCCGTAGAAGCTGCCCTCGAAAGAGCTTGGATTCGGTCGAGTGCCTCCTACGTAGTCTTCATCGTACTCGTCCGACGTCCATTCCCAGACGTTGCCGTTCATATCGAAAAGGCCGAACGGATTGGCCAATTTCATCCCGACGGCGTTCGGACCAAAACCGCCGTCGGCGCAGGTCCAAGCCACGAGACCTGCTACTGGGTCCTGGTTGCAGTCCAGAAACGCCAGATCTCCGTTCCACAGAGCGGTCTGCGAGCCGGCCCGGGCCAGATACTCCCACTCTGCCTCGCTGGGCAGACGATACCCGTCGCAACGCCAGACACTGCTATCGTCCAACCATCCAGCAGCATCGAACAATGAGAGACGATGCGACACCAGGCCCGCCACACCGCCGTGGTCCCGGCACCAGGTTCCCAGGTAGGCACCGGTCTGTGGGTCGTACTGGTGCTCCTGGGTCCCGTCGGCACAGCGCAATTCGGCGGACTGCCTGTCCTGAGTCTTGAAGTCGTAACAGCGAGGCAGACCCTCCCGGTCCGAAAGCACGTTGGCAAAGGCCAGCGCATCGTACCAGGTGACTTGCTCCACCGGACAGACGCTGTTGCCGCAGTCGAATCGGCTGGGATTGAATCCCATGTACTCTTCGAACTGGTCCTGGGTCACTTCGGTGGTCATGACCATCAGCCCGGAATAGGCTTTGTCGTCCGTGAAATTCACGACATGGGCCGACTCGTCATCGTGGCGTCCTGCTTCGCCTGGAGGCGAGCCCATCACGAAAGAATGACCAGCCATGGGCACAGTGACGAAACTGATCGGCCGGTAGCAAAACAGCTTGCCGTAGTCGTCTGCCAGGCCACGGCAAGAAGGAGTGGGCGTTCCCTGACAGCGCCTTGCCGGGGGCAACTCGTCGGCCTCGGCGCATTCGTTGACACAGCCCCGCACGTAGGCATCATTTGGGGCCTCGTCATGTCCGTAGTCTGCGTACTTGGCCGCCCCCCACACCAGGCTGCCGCTGTGCGGCATACCGGCCAGATGGCAGGTCAACACCGGGTCGGAGGGATTGGCGGTGGTAGGCGTCCTGCTGTCCGAAGAAGCGTCGCACTGGTTGACTTCGTAGTGGACCACGATTTCGGAAGGAACTTCGTGATGAGGGTAGGCTGGGTCCCTGTCAGATGCGGAGACGGCCTCCATGCACTTGAACTGGCTGTGGTGGTTGAAGCCGCACCAGGAACCGGGAACCGTCCCGGACCAGTCGCAGGACTCGTCCTCTCCGAACTGTGCGAAGTCGAACCCATAGACCGGGCCGGATGGCGAATAGGCCGAATCTCTGTGACGCCGACAGGTGCGCCAGTGGAGACGACCGGGCGGGTAGGTGAGGGGCACCTGGTCGCCCGCGGTGCCGTACAGACTCCTGGTCTTTTCCTGGATGACCCATTGTCCCGGTCCGTCGCCGTCGCGGGCCTCGTACCAGCCGTGGTACAGTTCGATGTAGTAGCTAAACATCGCAAAGATGCGTTCTTCCGAATCGTCGCGGTCGTCGCTCCAGCCTGGATCGTCTATGTCCGGGTGGCCGTCGGCATTGTAGTCGGCATACCGCGCATTCGGATTGGCGCTCCCGGTGGCACAGGCTTTCGTAAAGGGGTTCAGTTCGGCGGCGGTGAGGGGGCGACCGGCGTCACCCAAGGGCGGAGCATAGTTTATCATGAGCGCGTTGGTGTAGTCATAATCGTTTGCCAGCTTGTCGTCTCGATCCCGGTTCACCGGCTCGTAGAGAGGCACCGCGTCCCACACAAAATCGAAATCCGACAACGCGATCTCCTTTTTTTCTCCCCACTCGTTGCGGAGCACAATCCGGTCGATGGTGCGCAGGTCACAGCGGGCATTCGCCCGCACCGCTCCCCCCTCCGGCGCCTCCATTGCCAGTCTGGCATCGGCCGAGACCCAACCGTCTCCATCCTTGTCGCAGGCAAAGGTGCCGCCCAATCCTGCCTCGGAATGGTAGTATCCCTTCATGGTCTCGCAGACACAATGACCCATCAGCGAGGCAACCGGCCAAAGCTGTCCCGTCTCTCCGGGTTTGGTGCAAGGGGGACAGAGCAGGCAGGTCTGCTGATGTTCGTACCAGGTCTGTCCCGCGGGACAATGCGCACAGTAGGCATGATGCGAGGCCGTGGCATCGATGCAGAGCATGTTCTGGGCGTTGCACTGGGCCTGGATATCACTGCAGGTACGGATGGTCTCGCAGACACCACTGTCGTCGGGCAGGCTGCCCGGCGCGCAGACACAGGAACCGGTGGCGGCATCGTCTACGTATCCCGACAAACAGTCGGTGCAATGACCATTGTATGTGTCGGCACAATCCCGGTGCCTGGCGCCGCAGTCCAGGTCGGCGCATGAAACCTCCACCTCACAAAGACCAGTGGAGGGATTTTCGACCCGGCCGGCGATGCAGGACCCGCAAGCGGCTCCATTGTTCGACGAGAGGCACTGGCGCCCTTGGGCGGCGCATTCCGCGAGAATGGACGCCGAACTGGCCTCGTCGCAAGTGGCGCCTTCCTGCTGTTCGCACTGGCCGTAATGCTCACCATAGCCAGGCAGACAGACGCCACAGACAGCATCTGCATGCCCGGACTCCGGCACACAGGTTCGGCTCTGCCCGGCACAGTCCAGGTCGGCGCAGGTCTCCACTGGACGGCAGGAACCATCGTCTTCTACGTAGCCCACGAAGCAGTCCCCGCAGTGAGCGCCGTCTTCCGTCTCCCGGCATGCCCGAAACCGGGCATTGCAATCCTCCAGGATGGAATTCGTCCGGTCGGTCCGGCAGTTGTCTGGAATGGGATCACAGCGGCCATCCAGCCCGTTCCAGACCAGTCCCTCCTCGCAGTCGTCGAGGCACTGGGCATCTCGATCCGCAGTGGCCTCCTGGCAGAGCTGCCCGAAGGCACAGCCGATTTCAGCACAGGTGTGGGGCGGGCGGCAGCGACCGCTCATCAGGTCGCACAGGCCCCCGTCGGGACAGCCCACCTGGGCACAACTCGCCTGGGCCTGACACCTGCCCTCCTGGCTGCATGTGGCGTCTGCACCGTAGTGCGCCGATTCCGTACAGTCTGCGTCCTCGCCACAGGGCCGGCAGGCTCCGTCGACACAAAGGTAGCCTCTCGTCTCGGCGATGCCGTCGCACTCGTTGTCCGCACTGCATGGCGACGAAGTTGCGTCCAGGACGGCTCCATCCAAACCGGAATCGTCCTGGATCGATGCGTCGATTGCCGTCTCTTCGCAGCGGCCCGCCGGTCCGCAGACCAGTGACCCGTTGCATGTCCTGTTGGGGAAACAGGAACAGCCCCTCGTTCCCTCGACGCAGGTGGTCTTGTCGGTCGAGCAGCCCAAGGGGACGAAACCGAGGACCACGATGGATGCAACGTAGAAAAATGTCTGTCTGCTGTCTTGCATGGTCTCGCTCCTCAGCAGCCTACAGGGCGGTAAAGTCTGTGTAATAGATGTAGAGACGGATGTCGGTCACGGAACTCAGATTGATGTCTTGATTGACCTGCTCGTCCACCGGATTGAACACGAGCTCCCAGCGGGTGTTGACCAGGGGCCGGTCGCGAAGCCGATAGCTCCGAAACACGTCGGTGTCGCTAAAGACCCAAAACCGCTGCCCATTGAAAAAGGTATTGATCACGGACGTGCGCTCTGGAAAACCATAATACTGCATGTCTCCGGCCACACTGCGCACCACCCCTGTCCCTCGCTGCCGCAGATAAATACGGCCCTGCATGTCCCCAACGTCCGTGCCCACGATCTCGGCCTCCACCCACTTGATTTTGTGGTTCCTGGTGAGGGGAGACAAGGCCCGAAGCGCCGTATTGAAGGGAATCACGATGTAGCCGTGTCCGTCCCGCAGCCTGGGGTCGAGGAGCTTTTCTCTGAGCAGCCTGGTGCGCTGGCTGTCGCTGTAGGGCGCGTAGTGCTCATCGACCCTGGGGATGTCGAGGATGTCGTCGCGAAGCGACAGCACCGCAACCCGCTCGTCGGGATTCCCATAGGACTCCTGGAACGCCAGGTAGGCGTCCTCCAGGCCCCAGAGATACGACTCCAGGTTATAGTCTCCATGGCCGGCCATGCGCACCAAAAAGAGCTGTTCCATGGGACCGTAGCTTTGAGACGTGTAGTATTCGAACACCTTGGTCGCCTTGTAGGTGGCCTGGAGCGCAGCCTGGAACGCCTGGTCTGCGGTGACGATATTTTCGTTCCGGTAGATCCGGATGTTGGGATCGTTGTGGGCTGCCTCCACGTTGATGGCCATGTCCAGGGCTTCCCGCTCCTGGTCGATGAGACGCTGGGCCTTGTTGTAGGACTCGACGACCCGGGACCTGGTCTGGAGCAGCGCATAGTTCGCCTTGGCCATCTCCAGCGTGAGGGCATCGGTCTCGGTGCTCAGCGTGGCAATCTTCGCCTTGGAATCGACCGCGGCATAGTCACAGTCATGCGTGATTTCGAGCTGAGTGGCCGCGCGGTCGTCGGCCCTCATTTCGGCCTCGAGCTTGCTGATTTGCACCCGAGCGCCGATGATAGTCCCCATGGAAATGACGCGTATGGCCTGGAAGGCCCAGTATGCAATGGTCTTCTGCGGACAGTTGGTGCCGTTGGACGTCCCGAGGATGGTCAGGCAGTCGGCTGCCGCGAGTTGGTCCTTCGCTGCATCCATGGCGTATTGGGCCCCGGATTGTATTGCCTGCCACCTCCTGCGCTTGACCTCCAAGCTCTCCTTGTGCTCGGCGTTTTCCAGCATCAAATCCGCATAATCGTTGACCGCGTCGCAATAGTCGTTGAGACGCTGGCGCTCGATTTCGATCTCATCGAGCTTTGCTTGGTAATGGGCGATGGCGATCTGCAGGTCCTCGGTGGCCAGCTTGACGTCCCCCATGCGCTCGTGGATTTCTCCATTGCCCACCAGCCCGCAGGGATTGCCCAGGGCCTTTCCCGCGGCAAGCAGATGGGCGTACTTGGGAATGGCCGGGTAGACCTTGCCGTCTTCGGCCACGAAGGTGCCGCACAGATCCCCCAACTGGTTTTCGTAGGTCTGTTCGAGCTTGAGCAGTTCGGATTGGAAGGACGCCCGGTCCGTGTCGTACTCCCGGCTCGTGGCCAGGGCGTCGTCCTCGTGATCCAGGGCCACGGCCACCTTCTGCTTGGCAATGGCCAGCATCTTGGTAAAGGCGTTGGTGTCCCCTGGATCCAACGCGGGAAACGGAATGTAGTCCGGCGAAAACCCGAAGAAATTCGTCTCGTCGGTGATGTGGCCATACACGTCCCGCATGTCGGAGAGCGCCATCCGGAAGGTACGCGCGGCCTTGTCCACCAGGCTTCTGATCTGGTCGCGAAGCGTGGGAGAGGATATCTCGACCACCTTGAGCATGAGCTGCGAAAGGATCGATGACTCCAGGTAGGTGCCGCCGTATGCCCGCTGAACCACGATACGGGCCAGGTCGGGCCGATTCATGCTCTGGTAGCGCTTGGCGATCTCACTGAGCGCCCGGCTCTTTTGGGCCGAGGCGCGGATGAGGCGGTCGAGATACTCGGTCACGGTCTGTTGGGTGACAAAGTTCCTCTCCGGATCGCTCTCGGCCAGGGAGATAGACTCCCACAGATAGGGGCTGAACCGATAAAACCGGTCCAGGGCCATCTGATAGTACTGGGCAGCCTGGTAGAGCAGGTAAAACTCGTAGCCCGCCTGGCCCGACAAGTCGATCCCGTCCGGCTCGAACCGGCTTCCTTCGAAGGAATGCTGGGTCTGGCCCGCCAGGTCGAACCGGGAAGCAAATGCCTGGGTGTAGGACTCGTCTCCAAGCATGACGAGCAGCTCGGTGTTCAACCGCTCGAACCCGTCCCGGTCGTTGTCGTTGTCCCGGCCGAAGTTGGCTGTCAGATAGTCGCCAAGGAGCTGTCGATCAGAGACGCTCAGGTCGTCGTGGAAGTCGGTAAACAGGGCCAAAGCACAATCCACCCGGTCCTGGATCTCCTCGATCTCGCCTGGATCGTAGCAATAGGGCACTGCGTCCGAGTCGGGCTGACAAATATCGGGACTGAATCCCACGTTTCGCCCCTGACGATTCTGAAACCGGGTTTTGTATCGAAACGCCCGCTCGATGGAAGCCTGGATGGAAAGGAAAGCCGGCGTATCATCGCTGTCGCCGTAAAAGATCTTGCCGCTGCGCAGGTCGAGCCGATCGTCGTCGCAGTATACCTGCCCCTGCTCCGTACATATCCATACCGGGTCGAACCGAATGTCGCAGGTCCCATTGGCGCGCCATTGATTGAGTAGTTCTTGGCAGGACCCATCCTGCTGGCAGTCCAGACCGGCCAGAGCAGCATCCGTGCAGTCGGATCGTTGCCGGCCCTGGTCGTCTTCCACCCGGAGCGTAAAATATTGCACCCGGCTGCCCCAAGGGCACTCGGTTTTGGTGGAAAGATCGGTCCCGGAGGGAGCGCCGTCGATCTGGCCCGTGTCCTCACAATAATAATGAATCTGTTCCACATCATCTTCGGTCAGCGGTGCAGGAGGCGTCTCGGACCGTTCCCCACGGATCACTCCACGAGCCATGCGGCCGGCGGTCTGTGCATCGAGTTCGTCGTCTCCCAGGATCCGGCTCACCAGGTCCGGGCTGCAGGCGACCGTCAGGGGATCGGCAGGCGCCACCGGCGCAGAGTCCACCTGCCAGCCCTGGTAGTCCTCATCCTCGAGCGTCTCGGATTGCCGTTCCAGCAAGAGCACGCCGTAACTGTCGAACCGGGCGGATTGGCCCCGGCCCAAGAGAATGGCAAACTGCTCCCGAAAGATGATCACCAGATGCTTTTGACCCACGAGGGCGCCGTCTACCAAAGAAATCCGCCGATGGAGAATCCTGCCGTTGGGCACTGGGTTGGACCCGGCGAGGTTGATATCGAGATCGGTGTGATCCTCGCCAGTGGCCGACGTGCCAAAGGGTGCGGTCTGGGTCCGGCAGTCGTACACATAACGGTCTCCACCTTCCTCGGCACTGTGTCCCACGAACCCCGAAATGAGCCAGGGCCGCTTGGTGGCTGCGTAGTCCGCCGAGGGACAGGCCTCGCCGGCGGCACTGCGCCACAGTCGTCCACCGGTGTAGGCGTCTGCCGACAAGTCGGTCACCGGCAGGATGCACATTCCGTCGTTGGAAACAGCGGCGCAGGCGCCAACATCAGCCGGGTCGCCCGCAAAGTGAACCGTCACCGCAGGGTCTCCCTGGTCCTGCAAGGTGTCGCTGGTGACGATCTTCCCCGAATAGATGGTGGGATCTCCGGCGTTGGGATCCACACGCAGGTTCATGGAAAAGGGCTGATCCGTCACGCCCGAGGGCACCGGGACCACGAACCGGTTGGACGTGTATTCGACATAGCCCCTGGGATTGTCGTAGAGAAAACATGCCCCCTGGGGCCAGGGGCAGACATCCATGGTGGGTTTCGATGCCCAGGACCCATCGGTCGTGGCATTCAAGGCCGCCGAAAACTCCGCATAGGTCAGCCAGCCCTTCCGAAACATCCCCCATTTCTGGATGAAGGCATTGCCCACCTGCGCCAAGAGGGCCTGGTAGGCCTCTGGAGACATGTTCTCATCTTTGGCCGCAATCCATCCGTTGAGATTCTCGTCACCAAAGTTTGCAAAATAGTAGGCCGTCCCCTTCCACTTTCCCTCGGGCACCTCGGAATAGGAAATCCGGATTTGCTGGGTGCCGATGCTGGGATTCGACACCTCCACCAGGCCATTCCATTGGGACAGGTCCGATTCGGCCGCATCCAGGAATACGATGCGCTTGGTACCGCCCCCTCCGTCCACCAGGAACGTGGTCTCCCTGGCCTGACTGGCGTGACCGAACTCACCGATGGACATCCAGGCCAGGGCCCCTTCGTCGGTGACGTTGTGCAATCCCATGGAGTCTACGTACGTATGATACACCTTCTTGACCGTAAACTCGAGGGTCTGGGGGCTGTTGTTCGTGACGATGACGGATGCCTGGACATGGACATTGGAAAAAGACAAAATTTCGTCGCTCAGGGCAAACGATCCATCCACCACCGATTGCTGGGACGCATCCGGGGCGACGTCGGACAGACAGACCCCGGTCTGCCCGTCAGTGGACTGGCAATGGTCTCCGGCAGGGCAGGAGTCTTCGTCCACCGAACAGACCCTCCGGCAGACATGTCGGAAACAGCGACGCCCGTCCGGGCAGTCGCTGTCCTCGTCACAGTTGGAATAGCAGCCGCCTGCGATGCAGGTCTGAAAATCGGGACAGTCGTCCTCGGACTGGCAGGTGCGTGCCCCCTGGTCGCCGTCCTTGTGTTTGGCGGAACGGCAGGTCCCATCCAGGCAGACCTGGCCCCCCACGCAGCCTTCCATGAGCCCTTCCGGAGAGCAGGGCCGGACCAGGCCGCCGCCGAGATCCAAGTCGGCCCGGCATGGTGTATAGCACTTGGGATCTTTCGGAGGAGTCGTGGGAGAGCCAGAATCCAGACAGACCTGTCCGATGCAGTCTAACCCGTCATCACAGGAACCATCGGAAAAGCAGTGACAAGACCGCGTCCCCACGGGGCAGGTCAATGAATTGCACATCCCGTCGATACAGACGAGGTCGTCTCCGTTGCAGCGATCGCCAGGCTCGCAGGCACAGGCCAGGTCACCGGCTGGACAGGCCTCCTCACAAAAGGGCCCGCTGGGATCCGGCTCACAACGCAGCCCGGGATCGCAGGTAAAATTCTTATAGCAGGCACAGCCGGCCGTC
>CAZIJS010000140.1:0-11821 GCA_964539505.1 uncultured Myxococcales bacterium | reverse complement strand
ACCGCATGCCTTGCCTCAGGCTGGAGCGCATAACCCAGAGAGCCGAGGAAATAGATCACGTCTGCAAAGTGTGGTGCCCTGGGGGCATGGTAGGCCTCGTTGAGGCCGTTGTTGCGTAGTCGGAAGCCACCTTCGCTGGTGCGCCGCAGCGTTACGATGGTCTGGCGGCCTTCGGCTTCGAAGATCAACGTGCCCTTGGGCGTCGGGCTGACCCCGAGGCGGTGACCATAGTCTTCCACCGCGTACCTGGCCGCCGCGATCCGTGATACGTGGAAGTCCGGTCCCAGGGATGCGGCCAGGCCGAAGAGCAGAGCGGGAACCACCAGTCTCAGGAGCAAAGGCCGCCTGAGGGCTCTCAGCGATTGCCCCTGTTTCCAGGCCGACCTGGTCAGGTCGAGCCATGCCACCAGGAGGCCTGCGGTCAGGCTCGTGGTGGCCGCCGTGATGGCGATTCCAGTGGAACTTGCCGACAACCCGGGAAGCCAGAGACCCGCCGCCAGTGCGCCCAGGATGCCCCCGAGCGTGCTGGCCGCTGCGGTCCATCCCGCAGCCTTGCCCAAGGAGTGGGAGCGGGCCACCAGCTTGAGGGATGCGGGGAAGGCGGCCCCGAAGAAAACCGTGGGCAGTAGGAGCAGGGTGCCCACTACCAGTGCTTTGACCAGGAATCCCGAGAGCGCCGAAGGTTGAGAGGATGCGATGTGTGCCAGGGGGCCCGGCATCACCGAGACCAGCGCCATGAACAGGAGCGCCGCCAGGGCGGCCAGCACGTGCGTCCAGCCCAGCAGTTCGGCGACGCGATCCGGATTGCGGTCCAGGAACCGGGCCAGGACCACCGATCCGAGGGCGATGCCTGCCAGGTAGCCACCCAGGAGGACCGAAAATCCGTAGACGGTTCCATCCAGGAAGAGGCCGAGGATCCGATTCCAGACGACCTCAGCCCCCAGGGCCGCGATGCCCCCCAGAAAAGCGGCCCCCAGGCCGGCGAGGGTCATGAGAGACTCGGGTGTGACAGACCAGGGCCTCCAAGTTTTTGCCATGTCGGGCAGGGTGGCGGCATGGTCACCTTGGGGTCTTGCCCCGAGAGAGTGGCGACCCTGCTCGACGGGATCGGTTCGAGACGTCGTCGGTTTGGATGGAGACGGTTTGGACCCGGAAAGGACCCAGGAGGCCCGTCGGTTCAACAAGAGCGCCGAGACACCGGCCAGGATGCTCGCAGCGGCGGCGATCTGTGCGGGCAGTGCCAGGCCGCCGATGGGAAAGAGCAGCAGGCCGGTGATCGATGCGCCGGCCACGGCTCCCAGCGTATTGATGCCGTAGAGAGTTGCGGCCACCTTGCCGTCATCGCGCCTGTGGCGCAAAGAGGCTGCCAATGCTGGGAAAGTCGCTCCCATGGCCATGGTGGCTGGGGCCAGGATCACGAAGGAAGCCGTGAGCCGCCAGATCGTGAGGACGGAGGCGGGAGGGGTGAGTCCAAGAAAACGATAGATTCCACTCACCGAGGAGAGGAGTTGTGGGACCGTGAGGCTGTAGAGACCGATGGTGATTTCTAGCAATCCATAGATGATAAGGGGCCTTGCTGGCTGTCCCGCGAGTCTGGCATAAAGCCACGATCCCAGGGCCATACCTCCCATGAAGGCCGCTATCGTGGTGCTCACTGCGGATTGGGTCACCCCGAAGACGAATTCGAGGTGCCTAGTCCAGACCACTTCGTAGGACAGGGACGCTGCGCCCGAAAGCAGGGCGAGCAGTGCAACGGATGTCAGGTCCCAGGACTGGAACGCGGGCAGGTGCAGGCTCCATGCCCTGGCACTGCGTCGCCTTGTTGCCGCTGGCCCAGGCTCAGCGGAGGTGTTTTTTGGGTTTTTTTGCGTCGTCATCGCTCGTCTCGTCGGGAGGCCGCATCGTAGAGGCTTGCGTTGCACACGGCAAGGAAAACCGAAACAGTCTCTTCGTGGTTGTGGCAGGCCCTTGGGACGCGGGAATCCTGTTTGCCGAGTCTGAAAGCGCCCAGCCTGGGACGATCCTGGACGGTTCTTGCTGGATTGAGTATCACAGACTGGTCTTGCAATGCGAGGACGGGTTTTTGAACGGGTTTTCGCGAGGAGGTCGCTGATGCAGGGAAAAATATACACCAGGACCGGCGACGAAGGACAAACCAGGCTTTTGTCCGGACGGTTGGTGAGCAAGGAAGAACAGCGGGTCGAAGCTTACGGGACGGCCGATGAACTCAACTGCGCCCTGGGGCTGGCTCGGTCGTTTCTCATCGAGGCGCAGGCCGAACTGGCCGATCCTCTCAGGCGCGTGCAGACCGAAGTCATGACTCTGGCCAGCCTCCTGGCATCCGACGACCCCGCGCAATGGGATCGCCTGCCCCACCTTGCCGAGGGAGCGGTGAGCCGTCTCGAATCGGAAATGGACGACATGACCGAGGCCATGCCCCCGTTGGATTCGTTCGTGGTTCCCGGCGGGACCAAGGCATCGGCCCAGTTGCAGGTTTGTCGTACCATTTGCCGGAGGGCCGAGCGCAGGGCCGTGGCCTTGGCGGCGTCAGAGCCGTTGGCCCCTGGCTTGATCGCCTATCTCAACAGGCTGTCGGACTGGATCTTTACTGCGGCCAGATACGCGAATCACCTGGCCGGGCTGCCGGTGGACGGATGGCTTCCAGCCTCTCCTGGAACCTCCAACGAGTGAGTCGGGCCGGACTCCGGCTCTGGCCGGTCTAGTTGTCGGTGAGTATCACCTCGTCGTATTCCACCTCGAAGCGCAGTTTGTGCTTGGCTTCCTCCTGGGCCAGGTTGGAAAAAAGCTCTGCCAGTCCCGGATCGTCTACCCTGGCGGCCAGGTCGCTGTAGAGCTTGAAGGCTGCCTTTTCCTTTTTCATGGCCAGCAAAAGGGCCTGCTGGTAATCGATTTCAGCGTCGCCTGTATCGTCTGCCACGAGGTAGTCGGTCATTTTGAGGTCCATGACCTTGGTGGCCGAGCCCACGATGCGCTTTCCCGTCTTGACGCCCTCCAGCTTCGCCTTGTGGCCCAGTTCTTCCTTGGCAAACTGCTCGAAGGAGCGTTTCATGTGGTCCCTGGTGGCTTTGCCTGCCAGTTCCATGTACCAATCGTGTGATTGTTGTTCCCGCGCAATGGCGAAGTCCAGGATGTCGTCTGCGCTCTTGAATGTCTCGTGATCCGTCATTATCGTCCCTCGTTTCTTCGAGTGGGTTTGATGGATGTTACCTGTTGCCGCTCGTCGGGATCAATCCAGGGGCGAAAACTCGTCCTTGGCCGCTCCGCAGGCCGGGCAGATCCAGTCTTCGGGGATATCGTCGAATGCCGTCCCTGCTGCCACGCCGTTGTCGGGATCGCCCTTTTCCGGGTCGTAGATGTAACCGCAAATGTTGCACACATACTTCTTCATTCGGTCTCCTCCTTGATTCGTTCGAGGAGCCTTGCCGCCAGTTTACGGCCAAGCTCTCTCGCCTGGTTCAATGCGTGAGCATCTGGAACATATTGCACTTTGAAACCATCTTCCAGGATTTCTGCCTTCATGGCTTCCAAGTATGATTCGATTTGTTTGACCGCTTCTCCGCTCCATCCATAAGAGCCGAAGGCCACTGCCACCAGGTTCTGCCGCCGCAGGCCCTTGAGGTAGGTCAAAACGTCGGCCATCCTGGGAAAGAGGTTGTTGTTCATGGTGGGCGCTCCCACCGCCAGGGCGCCGGCATCCAGGACCTGCATGGCCACGTCACTTCGGTGCACGCCCGACAGGGGCAGGACGTGGGGATCGGCTCCCCCTTCGGCCAGGCCTTCTGCCACGGCCAGGGCGAGTTTCCGGGTGGACTGCCACATGGTATCGTAGAGGACCACGGCCTTTTTCGTGGGGCGTTGGGCCGACCAGGTTCCATACCAATGCAGAATCTTGTCGAGGTTTCCGCGCCAGATCGGCCCGTGGTCCGGGGCGATCATCTCGATGTCGAGATCGAGTGAGGGAAGCTTGGCCAGCAGAGCTTGGACCAGCTTGGAAAAGGGCATCAAGATGTTGGCGTAGTATTTGGCTGCTTCTTCATAGAGCAGCGCCTCGTCGATTTGATCGGTGAATCGTGCGGCACTGGCCAGGTGCATGCCGAAAGCGTCATTGGAGAAGAGCACCCCATCACCCTCGATATAGGAAAACATGCTGTCTGGCCAATGGAGCATCTTGGTTTCCAGGGTTTTGAGTCGGATGTCTCCCAGTTCGAGGACGTCTCCGTTTTTTGCGATCTCGATGTCCAGGCCGAGGTGGAAGTGGGCCTCGATCGCCTTGACGCCCTGCGCCGAGGCGAACACTTTTTCGGGCTGCACGAGTTCGATGGTGCGCGGCAGACTGCCCGTGTGATCCATTTCAGCGTGATTCGACACGATGTAGGCAATCTTGGAGGGGGCGATGACAGAGGAAATCCTGGCCATCATTTGCGTCAGGTACGGTGCCTTGACCGTGTCGATGAGCACTGGTTTACTGCCCAGGATCAAATAGGCGTTGTAGGTGCTGCCCCGAAGGGTTTGGTAGCCGTGGAAGTCCCGCAACTCCCAGTCCACGACGCCCACCCAGTACACCCGGTCGGTGAGTTTTACCGCCTCGAACCCGCTGTGGCGAGCCTCTTCGTGTTCGATGCTGTCGAGCTTCTTGGTTGGCATGACTCTTTCCTTGTCTGTCCCGCTGTCGCCTCGTCGCGCGGGGTTCGAAGGGGACAATGGCACCGCGACCCTATTTGTCGAGATCTCGGATGGCACCGGCCAGCATGGCTACGTGGCCCACCTCTTCTCGGATGATCCGTTCCAATGTTTCTCTGCCCAAATCATGGGGAACGGCTTCCCGCATCGCCGTGTAGAAGACCACGGTGTCTTTTTCTCGTTGCAGGGCGGTTTCCAGGATTGTGCGCATGGTGGTTGCTTTCGACAAATTGGCGACGGGGTTTGGAGGAAAGATGCTCCCGGCAACCGCGGCATCGAGGTATCGATCGATGTCTTCGTGGCCTGTCAATGCATTGCCGAAGTCCCGCTGTCGTGACTTGAGGGATTCGAAAAATCGTTCGTGGTCCTTTTCCATGGCAGCCAGGTCTTCGAGAAGGCTGCGCGCAGGGCCTTCGGGTTGGAATGATGCCGCCCGTTCGTAGAAAGCCCTGCCGTCACGTTCGATCTGGCAGGCCATTTCCAGGACTTCTTCACCGTTGAGAATCTTCGGCATTGCTCGATGTCGTTCCTTTCCAGCTTCAGGCATCTGGTTTCAGGGCTTGGGCTTCGGACCTCTGATCTTAGGCCTTGGGCCCCACGACCAGCCCTGGCATGGCGGGCAGGGTTACCTGGCGCTGTCCCAGCTCACGGTCTATCATGAAGAGGCCGCCCTGTGTCTGGCCGGCGAGTTCCAATTTCTGGACCACTTCCTGTGCAGAGGCTTCTTCCTCCACCTGTTCAGAAATATACCACTGCAGAAAAGCCTGGCTGGCATGGTCGTGTTCCTCGATGGCCAAGTCCATGAGTTTGTTGAGAAGACTCGTAACATGCACCTCGTGTTTGTAGGCCGCTTCGAAAACATCTCGGGGCGCATTCCATTCCAAGGGAGGTGCCTCGATGGCACCCAGGACCACCCGGCCTCCCCGCTCGTTGACGAAGTCGAACATTTTTGCTGCATGGACCTGTTCTTCGATGGCCTGGAGCTTCATCCATTGGGCCATGCCGGCCAGACCCTTGGATTCGAGATGGGCGGCCATGGCATAATAGAGGTAAGCGGAGTAGAATTCTGCATTGATTTGATCGTTGAAGGCATCGAGCATTTTTTTGCTGAGCATTGCGGACCTCCAAACAGGAAAGCAGGAATCATTCTCAAATTGGTCGGACATAGTCTAAGTCGAACATCGAAGGGAGGCAAGGTCTTGGGCCACCATTTTTGTAGAAAAAAGAAGTGCATTGGAATCATTAGAGAAAAAGGAGAAGTCATTTCGGTGGGTCAGGTGATGTGGTGCCTCGAAGGAGGCCATGTCGGTTGCCTGGATGAAACGAGAAAAGTAGGTTAGTGTGCTCGATCGATACAATTTTTTAAAAATGTTTTTTCGAGTTCGCCGCGCACAGAGAGGTGTCATGCATGAGCAACCGCGACAGTCAGTTCGACCCGTCGGATGAAACCAGGCAGTGGGTGGGATCGCTCCAGGAAGGCAGCCGGGTGGATGATGTCTATCTGGTGTGGCGCAAGAACAAGCTCGTGGCCAGAAACGGTCGGTCTTACCTGGCACTCCAGATTGGGGATCGCACCGGGAGGATGGAGGCCAGGGCCTGGAATCGGGCCGACGAACTCGACGAACGATTCAAGGTTCACGACCTGGTCCATGTCCAGGGACAGGTGGTGCGCTACCAGGACCACCTGCAGCTCAAGGTGGCAGACATCCTGCCTGTTGAGCAACAGGGGCAATCCGATCCTGCGGCGAGCATGGAGGCTTTTGTTCCCACGTCTTCTCGACCCGTTGGAGAAATGTGGTCCGAACTGCTCGCCATGGTGGAAGGCCTTTCCGACAGGCATCTCAGGAATCTCCTCCAGGAACTGCTCGACGACCCCGACCTGGGTAGGAAATTCCAGGCTGCGCCTGCGGCCAAGAGTATCCACCACAACTGGCGCGGCGGTCTGTTGGAGCACACGCTTTCGGTCTGTGGTCTCGTTGATGCCATGTGGAGACACTACGAGGATCTCTTGCCCGGGTTGTTGGATCGCAGTCTCCTCTTGGCCGGGGCCGTGATCCACGACCTGGGAAAGGTCTATGAAATGGACCCAGTCACCTTCGAGTACACAGACGAGGGCCGCTTGCTGGGTCACATGTCGTTGATGCTCGTGGAACTGGACCGTCTCATCCGTGCCAGGCCCGAGTTTCCGCGGCACCTTGCGCTCCAGTTGGAGCACATGCTCTTGTCCCACCACGGAGAGCTGGAGTACGGATCGCCCAAGCGTCCCAAGATTCCCGAGGCTTGGGTGCTCCACTACGCCGATATCCTCGACGGCAGGATGATGTGGTTGTCTTCGCTTTTCGCAGACCTAAAACCAGGAGAATGGTCCGGCTACCAGAGACTCCACGACCGCTATTTCTGGAAGGCCCCAGGACCAGGAGAGCCTTCACAGGAAATGCAGGCAGATGACTTCCTGGAGAGCCCAAGCGCCCGAGCTCATGGAGGCATGGGAGCAAGTCAAGGCACGCCGGATCAGGGGAGGACGAGTCAGAGTGAAAGCGCCCGCGACCAGGGGGGGGCGAGAGTGAGTGAAGGCACCCCAGGTCACCGGGACACAGAAGCTGGTGGGGACACAGACGCGTCGGCCGAAAAAGCCGGGCAGCCGGTTGTGCCGCTCCTGCCTGGTCTCGACGGGTCCGGTGATCCGACAATTCCACAAGGATCTGGTTCCTGAATCCTACCAGTAGGCTGGGTCTGTGGCCTTGCCGAAGACCTCGCGAAACACGTCGGAGATTTCGCCCACCGTGGCATTGGCCTTGACTGCGTCGATGACCGCGGGAAACAGGTTGGTCGCGTCGTCTTTGCATGCCTGGCGCACGTGGTCGAGGGCTGCATCCGTCTCGGCCTGATTTCTCTTGGCTCGAAATTCTTTGATGCGTGCGACCTGGGCCCGTTCCACCTCCGGCTCGATTTTGAGCAAGGGGATCTTGCTCTCTTCGCTTTGTTGGTATTTGTTGATTCCCACGATCACCCTTCTGCCGGCTTCTACGTCCCTCTGGAATCGGTAGGCGGACTTGGCGATCTCGCGTTGTGGGTAGCCCTGCTCGATGGCATCCACGATGCCCCCGAACTCGTCGATGCGGTCGATGATTGCCATGGCCTCGCTTTCCATCTGGTCGGTGAGCTTTTCGATGAAGTAGGACCCGGCCAGGGGATCGACCACGTTGGGCGCGCCGCTTTCCTCGGAAATGATTTGTTGGGTGCGCAGGGCCACGGCAGCCGCCTGCTCGGTGGGCAGGGCATAGGTTTCGTCGAAGGAGTTCGTGTGCAGGGACTGGGTCCCTCCCAGGATCGCGGCCAGGGCCTGGATCGTGGTGCGCACGATGTTGTTGAGCGGCTGCTGGGCGGTGAGTGAGACGCCGGCGGTCTGGCAATGGGTTCGCAGCAACCAGGACCTGGGATTTTTCGCCCCGAATCGGTTGCGCACGACGTTGGCCCAGATTCTGCGCGCAGCGCGCAGCTTGGCGATCTCTTCGAAGAAGTCGTTGTGCACATCGAAAAAGAAGGAAAGGCGCGGGGCGAACGCATCCACGTCGAGTCCTGCCTCCTTGCCGAGTTGGAGATATCCGATGCCGTCTGCGAGGGTGAAGGCCAATTCCTGGACCGCCGTGGCTCCTGCTTCACGGATGTGATAGCCGGAGATCGAGATGGTGTTCCATTGAGGGAGCTGCTCGGCGCAAAAGGCGATGAAGTCGCGGATGATTCTCATGGATGGACGGATGGGGGCGATCCATTCTTTTTGGGCGATAAACTCCTTGAGCATGTCGTTTTGCGTGGTGCCCCGCAGTTTGTCCCGTGGGATACCCTGTTCGTCTGCCACGGCGATGTAGAAGGCCAGCACGATCATGGCCGGCGCGTTGATGGTCATGGAGGTGGAAACCTGGTCGAGGGGGATGTCCTTGAAGAGCCTGCGCATGTCATCGATGCAGGCCACCGACACTCCTTCCCGCCCCACCTCGCCCAGGCTCATTGGGTGATCGGGGTCGTAGCCCATGAGGGTGGGCATGTCGAAGGCCGTGGACAGGCCGGTCTGTCCGTTTTTCAGCAGGAATTTGAACCGGTTGTTCGTGTCTTCGGGTGTTCCAAACCCGGCGAACATACGCATGGTCCAACGACGACCGCGGTACATGGTCGCGTGCGGTCCCCTGGTGTAGGGAAACTCACCCGGGTCGTTGAGTTTGTCTTCGTAGCTCCAGCCTTCGAGATCGTCTGGCCTGTAAGTGATTTGGAGAGGGATCCCAGACAAGGTGGCATCGTCGATGCGTTGTTGCTGTTTCTTTTCCTCGACCGGCATGATGTTCCTCCCGAGATGCTGGTTGCCGTCCATGGCCAGGACGGAGCACCGGCCGGCCCTTCGGCCCGCCGGCAAGGGGCTTTGTGGTTTTCGATTCGACCAGTTAATACCATTGCAGCGTTGGATGTCCAGAGCGCGGCGGCCTGGATTGTTCTTCTCTGCCGCAGGCACCTTTTCCAGCGCTGTGGCCCTTGTGGTCGAGTCGAGGAAAACTGTTGCGAAAATCCATACCTTGACCTATTTTTTGTCTCAAACGTATCCTCGATGCGAAAACGTGTCTTGGAACCTGGGCTGCATGGCAGAGATTGCGTCAGGATACAGGGTCGGCCGGCCATGATGAACGGTCGGCCTCGACAATGGAGACGAGACCCGAAAGCAGTGACACTGCGGGGATGGAGAGGCTGAGCATGAACCGCAACCGTTTCTTTGTATTGGCAGGCGCATTGGCTCTCATCGTGACGGCGGGGGCCTGCAACAAGAAGAAATCCAAGACCACGCCCAAGTCTCCAACGGCCAAGGGACACAAGGGGCCGCGTTTCGAGCTGAAGGTGGTCTACAAGAAAGGGGCCAAGCTCCTGGTGTGCCAGGTGCCCGACGGCGGCAAGATGGTGACCTACGACATCAACCGGGACAAGCACGAAAACATCGATATCTGGAAGGTGTTTCACAAAGATGGAACCGTGGCCTGTCGCGAGCAGGACATGAACTTCGACGGCAAGCGCGACCTGGTGGTCAAGTACTACAACAACGGCGCGCGGCGTGAAGTCTGGCTCGACGAAGACTGGGACGGCAAGTTCGATATCATCATGCACCTGCGGCCCGATGCCACGTTGGCCCGGGTGGAGATGGACACCAACGGCGACGGCAAGATCGATACCTGGAAGCGGTATCGCCTCAACAAGGACAACAAGAACGTTGCCTACACCGTCGTCCGGGATCGCGACTACGACGGCTACCGGGACTACTGGGAACGCTACGACGAAAACGGCAACATCGACGAGATCTCCTGGACCGACGAAGGGGCACAGGACGAAAAGCCGAAGTACTGGCTCTCCAATCCCACCCAGGAAGAAGAGACGAGCGCGGAAGCCACGTCGGAACCCAGAAAGCCGGCCAAGGGGGCCAAGAGCCGGCCTGCTGCACGCGGCGCCGGAAAGTAGGTCCTGCCTCGTCGCCAGACGTTCGAGCCTGGCGCACATCTTCTTTTTTCCGCTCGAATGACGATCGGACTGCCATGCCGATACGGCCATCGGCCAGAACAGGGTCCCGGCGATTGCCGTTCGTTGGCTTTCCCGGAAATGCCTGCAAACGCATGAAGCAAGCCCTGCGTGTCAGAAGACCCTGCAGTTCCTTGCCGGGCCGGGTCCTGGGCCTCGTCTCCCGGTGGCTCGTCGCAACCAGGGCCTGCGTGTTTTGCGTTGATGATTGATGATCGTTTCTGCGGGGATCGGTGCGCAGCGTTGCTTGACAGGGCGGCCAGTTCAAGGCATGGCATTATCGACGCGGGAAAACAATCAGTGGAACGAGTGACCAGCGAAACCAGTGACCGAGAGGAGTGAACATCGATGAGTTCCAAGAATCGACCCGAGATGCTCGTGGAGGTGCCCGAGGAACTCCCAATCCTGCCCTTGCGCAACTCCGTGCTGTTTCCCGGAGCCATCATGCCCATCGACGTGGGACGCAAGAAGTCCGTGAAACTGGTGGAGGAGGCGATCCGCACCGAGCGCCCGTTCATCGGTATCTTGACGCAGAAAGAACCGCACGTAGACCATCCAGGACCCGACGATCTCTACAAGGTGGGTTGTGTGGCCCGCATCTTGAAAGTGATCAAGCTGGCCAAGGACAATTTCAGCGTGATCCTGCAGGGCGTGGCCCGGTTGCAGCTCGTGGAGTACACCCATCAAGAGCCTTTCATTTCCGCCAAGGTGGAAACTGTGGTGGATTCGCAGGAGTCGGACGTGGAGCTCGATGCCCTGGCCTTGAATCTCAAGGACATCTCCAAGCGGGTCATCAAGCTCATGCCGGATCTGCCCAAGGAGGCCACGGCGCTCATCGACAATGTGTCGGATCCTGGGCAACTGGCGGATCTCATCACATCGAACCTGGACCTGCCGGTGGCAGACAAACAATCGATTCTGGATACCTTCGACCGCAAGACCCGTCTGCGCAAGGTCCTCACTTTCATGTCCCGTCAGCTCGAGGTGTTGCGTGTTCGTGAAAAGATCAACAACCAGGTCCAAGAGGAAATGGGGCGCAGCCAACGCGAGTATGTCTTGCGCCAGCAGCTCAAGGCCATCAAAGAAGAACTCGGTGAACTCGACGACGTGTCGGGCGATTTAGAGGAGTTCCGCGAGAAGATCTCCGCAGCTCACATGTCCGAAGAGGCCGAGAAGATCGCCTTCAAGCAGCTCGATCGGCTCAAGATGATGCAGCCATCCTCTGCGGAATACACGGTGACTCGCACCTATCTCGAATGGCTCGTGGAACTGCCCTGGGACAAGAGCACCGAGGATCGACTCGAAGTGGCCGACGTGCGTCGCGTGCTCGACGAGGACCACTACGACCTCGACAAGGTAAAAAAGCGCATCGTCGAGTATCTGGCCGTGCGCAAACTCAAGCCGGACAAAAAAGGGCCCATCCTTTGTCTCGTGGGCCCTCCCGGCGTGGGCAAGACGTCGCTGGGACGATCCATTGCAAGGGCCCTGGGGCGCAAGTTCTGGCGGGTTTCCCTGGGTGGTGTGCGCGACGAGGCCGAGATCCGCGGCCACAGGCGCACCTATGTGGGGT
>CAZIJS010000139.1:0-11837 GCA_964539505.1 uncultured Myxococcales bacterium | reverse complement strand
CCCGGCTCGAAGGGTGATCTGGAACTGGAAAGGCCCGAGCCATCGACGCAGCCTGCACCGCGCGGGTCCGGCCTGTTGTCTCGGGCCGTGGGGGCGCTCACCGAGTCCCTGGCTCATCTGGCCGGAGAGAGACGAGAGTCTCTCTTGCGGGGAACCCATGGTTCTGGGCACACGAGCAGTGCCCAGTATCCCCCGAGACGCCGGGCCATGGCCGAGCAAGCAGGAGACAGCGAGGCCTCTTTGGGATCGACCGAGCCCTGGCCCACCAGGCTGGTCTACTGCCTACCCATGCGCACCCTGGTAGACCAGACCTGGCGCAATGCGATCTCGTGGCTCCACAAACTCGACCTTCTCGATGGTGAGGCAGAGTTCGACCACGAGGGAGGATTTCTATCCTATCTTCCCGGAAGTCGAGACGCCCCTGTGGGAAAAGTTTCGGTCCACCTGCTCATGGGGGGCGAAGTAGACCGAGACTGGGATCGCAGTCCAGAGGCTCTTTCCATTCTCGTGGGCACCCAGGACATGCTCCTGTCTCGCGCACTCAACCGCGGGTTTGCCACGAGCCGGTTTCGTTGGCCCCTCCAGTTCGGCCTGATCAACAACGATGTCCTCTGGGTCCTCGACGAAGTGCAGCTCATGGGCAACGGCCTGCCCACGTCCACTCAGCTCCAGGCATTTCGCCGCAGCCTGGGAACCTACGGCCCCGCTCTGACCACCTGGATGAGCGCCACCTTGGACCGACAGTGGCTCCAGACCAAAGACTTCGATGCAGAACGTGACCTTGGCAGCAGCCTGTCCATCGGGGCCCAGGACCGACAACAACCAGCCTTGAAGACGCGCCTCGATGCAAGCAAGCCGCTGGCCCGCCGAGAGACAAAAGGCTGGACCGGAGGTCAAAAAAAAGATCGGCAGGCAGGGACTCGGGCCCTTGCCGCATGGATCGCTGCACAGCATCGGCCTGCCACCAGGACCTTGGTGGTGCTCAACACCGTGGATCGGGCCAGGACCATGCATTCGGCGTTCCAGAAGATGAATGAGCTGGAGGCCGACCTGGTGCTCCTCCATTCCCGGTTTCGGCCAGGAGATCGGGCCGTTCTGTTCCATCGCCTTCTTTCCGAGCCGGGCCAGGCGGGCACCATCGCCGTCACCACCCAGGTCGTGGAGGCCGGCTTGGATGTGAGCGCCGAGCTGCTCATCACCGATCTGGCCCCTTGGGCCTCGATGGTCCAGCGCTTTGGCCGCTGCAACCGATACGGAACAGATCCGCAGGCACGAATTTTCTGGTTGGACCCAGAGAATCTCACAGACAAAGAGGCTGCTCCCTACGATCTGGAGAGTCTGCGACGTGCCAGGGAGATCCTGCAAGGCCTGGACAACGCCGCTCCTTCCAGGTTGCCCGACCACACCGACCCCTATGACAAGCTGCTTCAACTCCGCCGGCGGGATCTGCTGGGTCTGTTCGACACGACTCCAGATCTCACCGGAGCCGACATCGACGTGTCTCCTTTCGTGCGCGGGGGAGAGGAGAGAACCGTCTCGGTCTTCTGGAGGGATTTCTCTGGGGAGCCGGACCCCACCATGCCTCGTCCCAGTCGGGACGAACTCTGTTCTGTGTCCCTTCAGGATTTGGCCAAATGGCTCGAGAAAAATACGGCCTGGCGTTGGGATCACGTCGATGGCCAGTGGCGTCGTCTCTGGAAGGGACGGCAGATTCCTCCGGGCAGCATTGTTTTGGTCCGAGCCGCCGACGGGGGCTACGTTCCCGAGCTGGGCTGGACGGGCACGAAGGCCAAGAAGAACCAGTCTGTTCCCGTCGTGGGCGCCGGTGCGGCGCCACCCCTGGATGCCCACGACAGGGACTATCGAACCGTTGGCTCGGGCAGGGGCCGGTGGCAGACGGTTGCCCAGCATACCGACGCGGTGTTTTCGGCCCTGGAAGGTCTCATCGACCAGTTGCCCGTCACCGATCTGCCAGACGAGACACTGCTGGTGGCTGCCAGGTGGCACGATGCGGGAAAGGCCCACCCGGTGTTCCAAAGGGCCCTTGCCTCCTGTGGTCCCCCTGATGATTCCAAAATATGGGCCAAGGCAGTCGGTGGGTTTGCCAGGTACGAAAGGCCGGGTTTTCGCCACGAACTGGCCTCGGCTGCTGCCATGCTGGCCCAGGATCTCGACTTTCTTGCCGTGTACCTGGCCGCGGCCCATCACGGCAAGGTGCGCCTTTCGGTGCGATCCATGCCGAATGAGGCGGTTCCCCCAGATGAAAGTCTCTTTGCCCGAGGAATTTGGGACGGCGACGTTGTTGGGCCGGCTCGCCTCGGGGGCGGCGTCTTTCTTCCCGAAACGAGGATCCGTCTCGGGTTCGTGGCCATTGGCCATTCCGAGGCCGGTCCGAGTTGGACGGAGCGCAGTCTGACGTTGCTCAGGCGACTGGGCCCGTTTCGACTCGCTTTTCTCGAAGGGCTGCTCCGAGTGGCCGACTGGCGGGGCAGCGCCGCAGTGGCAGACCGTGAGCATTCTACAGAGGATGGATCCGACGCTATGCAACAGGGAGGTGTGAGCCATGTCGGCTGAAACCAGACAGGTTTTCCCAGTTCCAGGATGTCGGGCCGAGCCCCTGGTCAGTTATCTCAAGGGCCTGGCGGTGTTTCGTCTCCTGGCCGAGCAGGCCGATCCCTCGGTGCGGGCCTGGTGGAGTCAGGGCACGCTGACCCTCGACACCGCGATGACAGAAGAAGACCTGGTCGACTTCTTTTTGCACCGCTACGAACCCTCTGCCATCTTGGCTCCCTGGAACAAGGACAGCAAGCTGCTCTTTTCGGAGCGGCCCCATGTGGCCCGTGCCGACGCGGCGCCCCGGTTTCACAAGCTCGCCAGGGTCATGGACGTGATCGAGGCCAGTGCTCCTCTGGCTGCTTTTGGGCTTGCCATGGTCGGGGTCGAGCCCGACAAGCTCAAGAAGAAGAAAGAAAAAGAGAAATGGGCGCAGACCCGAGAAAAACTGTCGCAAGAGGCATGGGCCTGGTTTTCGCGCGCCGTGAGGACCCAGGGTGAGTCCAAGGCACAATCCTGGCTCAAGTTTCAGGCCCTGGCCCACTTGAGGACCATGTTGGACGATGAAGATCTCGACTGGTTCGACGCAGTGGTCCTGCTCACTTCACAGGGAGACACGATCTTCCCGATCTTGTTGGGGTCGGGCGGCAACGACGGCCGCCTCGAGTTCTCCCGGAATTTTGTCGATCGGCTTGGGCGGCCCACCGGAAAGAGAAAAAGCGATCACGGTCCTCTTTTCGAATGGCATTCGGGCAAGCCCAATGCCCAGACCGAACCCGCCCTGCGTGCCAGCCTCTTCGACGAAGCGATTCAGGGCCTGGAGAAAGTGCCCATTGGGCGTTTCCATCCAGGCAATGCGGGTGGGGCGAACGTGTCGGCCGGGCCCCAGGGTGACGGCATGTCCAATCCCTGGGACTTGATCTTCGTCCTGGAAGGGGCTCTCTTGTTCAACGCCTCGCAGGTTCGGCGTGCCGAGACTGAATTGGTGGGCGGTTCGCTGCCCTTCACCGTCCGCATGGTGGGTGCCGGGTATCCGGCACTGGCCGGCGCAGACAAAGGAGCCAGGGAGGAACTCTGGGTGCCACTTTGGCAGAGAGCCGCATCTCTGGAGGAGATTCGTTTCCTGTTTTCCGAGGGGCGCGCCATGGTGGGCCGCAGGACCGCGTCCTCGGCACTGGACTTCGCTCTGGCCGTGGGAAGCCTGGGAGTGGACCGGGGCATCGACTCCTTTGTTCGATATGCCTTCCTGGAACGCAACGGCCAGGCGACCCTTGGCGTGCCGCTTGGCGAGTGGAAGGTGCACCGCGAACCGCAGATCGATCTCCTCATGGAGATCGAAACCTGGCTGAACCGTCTGGAAGGCCACGTGAGGGGGAAGAACACTGCGGCCTCCCATGTGGTTGCAGGTCAGGCCGTCCTGGATGCGGTCTTTTCCGTGGCCAGGGGCGGGAGTCCGGAGCGCTGGCAGCACCTGCTCGTGGCCATGGCCGACGTGGATCGCATCATGGCCACTGCCATCGTCCACCAGCAGGATTCCTCCAAGTCGGGCCTGCGCGCACTCTTCGTCCCCTGGCTCTCCACCGGATGGGCACGGGCCGCATGGGACGACAGCGTGGAGTTTCGGCTGGCGCTGAGCGCGGCCTCTCTGTGGGCCACCAGGCTGGATTCGGCGGGCAAGTCCTGGCTTCCACTGCTTCGAGGCCATCTGGTGGATCTGCCCGCGGCAAAGCCCATTTCCTGGTCCTACGCAAGCGAGCCCAGCAAGCAGACATGTTTCCGGCAGGGCCGGCCTGTGGCGAGCCTTGCAGACATGGCAAAGCTGCGACTCAGGCTGGCCCGTGAGCATGGCAAGGAATCGGCCCCCACCAGCGGGACTCTCGCCGTTCTCAGCTCGGACATGGCAGCGTTCCTTCGCGGAGACATCCAGTGGACCCGCTTCGAGGCTCTGCTTCGGGGGCTGTCGCTGCTGGGACCCAATCTGGATTGGACCGCTCTCGAGGATCTCTGGTGGGACCGAGAGCCGGACGCCCTGGTCGATTCCCAGTTTGCCCTGGCCAAGCTGGCCTTGTTGCCGTTTCGGTTCCCGGAGCTTCTGGGCAGTGACAAGGAGCGGATTCCCATGGATCCCAGAATAGCCACGTTTCTTTCGGCGGGCCGGTCCAAGCAGGCCCTCGAACTGGCTGCCAGGCGCCTTGGGCAGGTGGGGGTGACAGTATTTCGTGAGGCCCTGGCCGACCTGCCCGGGCAACAGAGCCGAAGATTGGCAGCAGCGCTCCTCTTTCCAGTGAGCCGTCGCCTTGCGGTGGATATGGCCGAGTTGGTCACGCGCAGGGGTCGGAGAGGTGAGGTGAGACAGAGATACCGGCGGCTCGTAGAGCGCGCCGACGAGAGAAATCAACAGGAGGTCGAAGCATGACAAGCGCAAGGGAAGCAATCGGGAAACTTCTGTCCTCGGACAACCTGCTCATGGAAGTGGAACTCGAACCCCTCCAGGGCACCAGGTTCCAACCCACCGGATTTCCGGAACTCGGGCCGGCCCTCTACCGCACGCCCAAAGGCGAGACATTGCTGGTGGAAAGCCCCCAATCCATGGCGAATCGACTGGAAGTGACCTGCTGGGACGATGCCCGGGACGAACTGGTGGAAGCCCTGCAAGGCATCAGCTACGTGCGCGTGGTGGACGAAGACGGACGGTACCTCACCTCCACGATCACCGAGTCGCACCGGCTCAACAGCCCATATATTCTGGAGGCAAAGGGCAAGAAGTTCTTTGCTCGGCTCAAAGAGGAACTCGCCTTGTTGGACACAGGGCCGGTAGACTACCATGTCCTGGCGCAGGTGGTGGCCCGCTACGACATCAACTCTTTGCTGCATGGGCTTTTCCTCGCAAAAGGAGATCTGGCCGGAGGCCGGCTCCGGGTGCCCAGGGCCCTGTCTGCGTTCATCGAGGCCTACGGAGTCTACGAGGCATCCAGCGGGGGCGTGAAGTTCGATCACGTCAATCCGCAGGGGGATACTTCCAAGGGCTTCGGCCACGTCCCCTTCGCCAGGCAGGAATTTTCCGCCGAGCAGATCGTGGCATGGTTCAACCTGGACCTGCGCCAGATCCGGTCCTACCGGTTGGGCCGGGCCGCCGAGGAATTGTTGGTGGTCCTGGGGCTCTACAAGATCCGCGCCTTCCTCGAGTCGGGGCTCCGGCTCAGGACCGCCTGCTATCTCCAGGTGAAAGACGGGGTCGGTGTCACCAGGCCCGAGGGCTGGCAGTTGCCCAGCCTGGATGCATTGGGCCAGCTCCTGCCTTCGGTCATTTCCGAGGCATCCGGCCTCTTTGCAGATCCGCCGGTGACAGAGGTGGTCTTCCCGAAAACCGAGATCCAGAAGCAGAGCAAGAAGAACGACAAAGGTGGGGACAAGTGATCTGGGAGGCGCTCTCATGATAGTCATGGAATTTCGGTTTACCGCGGGCAGGTACCACGCTACGCCCTGGTGCCGGCACGTCAACGAGGGAGCGGTGGAATGGCCGCCGAGCCCCTGGCGGATTCTCAGGGCCCTGGTGGCCATGTGGCACAGCCGGATGAGCGACGTTCCCAGAAACCAGGTGTCTGCCCTGGTGGAGGCCCTGGCCGCCCCGCCGTCCTATGTCCTGCCACCGGTTTCCTTCGGGCATAGCCGGCATTACATGCCCACAGAAAAACACGATAAGAAGACCCTGCAGATCAAGACCACGCTCGTGTTCGATTCCTTCGTCACCCTGGACCCGCAAGAGCCGCTCTACGTCCTCTGGTCCGGCGCAGATCTGTCCGAAGCTCAGCGTGTGCTCCTGGCTCGGCTCCTGGAGAACCTGGCCTACCTGGGGCGGGCCGAGAGCTGGGTGCAGGCGCGTCTGGTGGAAGATGCTGTCTCCATTCCGCCCAACGCACTTCCCCGTGTTCCTGGCCGGGTGGACTCTCCAGATCTCGATCCCGGAGCCGAGTCGGTGCGTCTGTTGCTTCCCTCTTCTCCTGTTTCCTATCTGGAGTGGCTCGCTGCCGAGAAAGCGCGGAGGCAGGCCCGCGCCGGAGAGGAGCCCGCTGCGAAGTCGCGCAAGCGACGGGGCAAGAAGGGCAGGGCGGGCAAGGAGACGTTGCCCGAGGACCTCCTGGGATGCCTGGAGATGGACAGTGTGAGTCTTCGGAAGGGCGGATGGAACCTTCCGCCCGGGGCTCGATGGCAGGAGTACAGAGTGATGTCGAACCGTGCCTTGTGGACAGACCGTGGTATCGATACGAAAAGACGGGAGGGGAGCAGGCCCACCCTGGCCCTGTTCGGCCTGGCCTGCGATACGGAGGGGGCCGATGTGCGGCCCCTGGTGACCAAGGGCCTCGGGTTGGCCGAGACCATCCGTCAGGCGCTCATGGCCCATTCCAGAGACAGCCAGGGCCTGCCCTCTCCCCTGTTTTCCGGCAAGGACCCTTCGGGCCGGCCACTGGCGGGCCATCGCCATGCCTTCATCCTGCCCTCGGACGAGGACGGCGACGGCCGCATCGACACGCTGCTCCTGTTCAGCCGTGAAGGTTTCGGTGATCGGGAACGAAAAGCCCTCGTCGGCCTTCGCAAGCTCTGGCAGTCCAAGGGCGCTGCCGACCTGTTTCCCTTGCTCACCGGGCTCGGGCAGCCGGAGGACTATGCCAGGACCGGCGATTTGTCCCTGTGGCAGCCTGGGCGCAGCCGTCTGCTCTCCCGGGCGCGGCACTGGGCATCTGTGACTCCCTATGTGCCCACCAGGCACCCCAAGAAGAACGGCAAGGATTCACCGATGGAGCAGCTCAGGCGCGACCTTGGCCGCATGGGATTTCCAGAGCCGGAACTGGTCGAACCCCTGGATGCGCTGACCGTCTCCGAAAGCCGCAGAAGGATTCGCTGGCTGGAGTTCACGACCACCAGGCGGGGCGGGGGCGGGGCTCGCGGCATGCGGTTTGGCACCGGATTTCGGATCCGGTTTGCCGAGCCGGTCGCAGGACCGATCGCTGTCGGGTTCGGCGCCCATTTTGGATTGGGCCTGTTTGCTCCGGATGTCGGCGAGGGCTCGTTCGGCGAGGCTGCAAGGACCAGGGGCGTCTGACGCCGGACTGGATCGGCAGGGGGAGGCAGGGACCATGAAGTCGCCACCGGCAGACGAGACAGCAGTGACCCCTCATCGTCAGGGGAGACAAACGGGATCGACCACCAGCATTGACGACGCGCCGTCGGCTCTCGACCAGATTCCGTCAAAGGTGCTGGCCGAGTTTGTCTACTGCCCGCGGGCCGGCTACATCGAATGGGTCGAGGCCGACTTTCGAGACAACGCATACACATTGGACGGCGAACGGGTCCACCAGCGGGTGGATCGACGGGCCGAGCGCAGCAAGCAGGCTGTGCATGATTCTCGAGACGGCACCCGAGAAAATTTCCGAGACGACACCCGAGACGGCACCCGAGAAAGTTTCCGAGACGACACCCGAGACGACACCCGAGACGACACCCGAGAAAATTTCCGAGACGACTTCCGGGACGACACCCGAGAAAATTTCCGAGACGACTTGCGCAGTGCCCCCCACGATACTTCCAGCGATACCTTCCGCGACAGGTCCGGAGACAAAGGCCTGGTCCGGGAGCGCACCCACCTGTGGCTGTCTTCCGAGTCGCTTGGGCTGACAGCAATGCTCGATCTCGTGGAACTCGTGGGGCAGACAGCCAGGCCGGTGGAGTACCGGAGACATCGCCACCTCGACGACGAGGGCCTGCCGCCATTACAGGACCGCGTGCAACTTTGTGTGCAGGCCATGCTCCTCGAAGAGCAGGGCTACCAGGTGCCAGAGGGGGCGGTCTACTATGCCGATGTCCGAAAACGTGTCCCCGTGGTCTTCGACGAACAACTTCGCCGAACGACCCTGGACCGCGCCGATGGACTCAGGACACTGGCCGAGGCCGGAAAGCCCCCGCCTCCGCTGCTCGATAGCCCGAAATGCGAGGGTTGTTCCCTGGTGGGCATCTGCCTGCCCGATGAAGTAAACCTGCTGTCTCGAAGGCAAGACGGCATCCATCGTCGCCTGGTTCCCGGGCTCGATGAGGGTGAGCCACTCTTCGTGGCCACTGCGGGTGCCAAGATTCGACGTTCCCATTCGGTGATCAAGGTCACCGACAGGGAGAGAAACGTTCTGGTGGAAACCGGCTTGTCTTCAGTGAGCCAGGTGGGGTTGTTCGGCAACGTGCAGGTCACGACCCAGGCCATGCGGGCCCTTGCCAGAGAAGGAGTGACCGTTTCCTACATGACGGCTGGTGGATGGCTCTACGGTATGTTTTCCCCTGTGCCCCACAAAAACATTGGGTTGCGAATCCAGCAGTTTCGCAGCGCCGACCACCCGGCTGCCAGCCTGGCCCTTGCCCGGGCCTTCGTAGAGACCAAGATTCTCAACAGCCGCACCCTGCTCATGCGCAACGCCCAACCCAGGCCAGATGAGGTCATCGAGGAACTCAAGTCGCTGGCCTCGGCTGTACGCGATGTCGGGTCCATGGAGAGTTTGCTCGGAATCGAGGGCACTGCTGCCCGGCTCTATTTTTCGAAATTCTCCAGCATGCTTCGCACCAGGTCAGAAAGCGCAAGTGGGACAGACCCGGGTTCGGAAAATGGACATACGACGCAGACCCCTGGTCAGGGTTCTGCCAATCTGGGCTCATCCGGTGCGGGTTCATCTGGTGTGGGCTCATCTGGTGCGGGCTCATCCGGTGCTGGTTCATCTGGTGCTGGTTCATCTGGTGCTGGTTCATCTGGTGCGGTATCTTCCGGTCTCGATCCCGCTCCCTCGCCTCTGGCAACCACCTTGTCCTTTGAATTCACCCAACGCAACCGGAGGCCTCCCAGAGACCCCGTCAACGCCATGCTGTCCTACTCCTATGCCTTGCTGTTGCGTGAAGTCCTGGCGCGGCTGATCGGCACAGGGTTCGATCCCTACCGCGGATTCTACCACCAGCCCAAATACGGCAGGCCCTGCCTCGCGCTCGATCTCATGGAAGAGTTTCGTTCCATCCTGGCCGATTCAGTGGTCATCACCGTGGTCAACAACGGCATCCTTCGGCCCAGTGATTTTGTTCAGATGGGATCGGCCTGCAACATGCGCGATGGAGCGAAAAAGAAATTCATTGGCGCATTTGCCAGGCGGATGGACCAACAGGTCACCCATCCCATTTTCGGTTACCGCGTGTCTTATCGCCGAATCATCGAGGTCCAGGCCAGACTCCTGGCCCGATACCTCCTGGGAGACATGGATGAGTATGTCGGCTTTCGAACCCGCTGAGCGCTGGCGCGCTCCAATGCTGGCCACCGTGCCAACCTGTGGCTGCCGGTTCACTTCCTTCGGCTTGGTCATTTCGGCCTGCCGCGCCGTCTTTCTTTCTTCCACCGCCTGCTCCATCCGTCTCCTGTTGCTCCCTGCCTCCACAGCAACCGCCGGCTCCCCCTACTGCGTCAGGCTGGGATGCTCATCCACCTTGGCTTGGGGAATGGGCTGGTCCTCTGCCTTGGTTTCTACCGGTGGTCTTCCTTCCTCTGCTTCGGTATTTTTCGTCGCTGTCGGTTCCACAGTAGCGGCTGTTTCCAACACAGACCTCGAAACCACCAGCGCCAGCCTCGATCTGGTCAGCCTTCTTGCTCGGCCCACGGCTTGCGGTTCAAATGGTTGTTCGCTGGACCGTGCGCGTCCAGCGAACGCGGCTGTGGATGGTCATCCGCTTGTCGTGGCCGCGCTATGCGCGCCCCCGAACAAGACAAGGGAGGCCATTGCTCTTCGGGCGAGCAAGCTCGTCCGAAAAACTCGTTCTCATCTGCATCCCCGTTCCAGCCTTTTCTCCAATGGAGCGAAACCAGCGCGTCTTTCAGGATCTGGTCCCCGCCGCGACCATTTCACCGAGCCCGGCGAAAGTCACAACGACAACGGAGACAAGGACAACGGACACAACGACAACGGACACAACGACAAAGGACACAACGACAAGGGACACAACGACAAGGGACACAACGACAAGGGACACAAGGAGATCAGAAATGATCAGGACGTACGTGGTCACATACGACATCTCCGATCCGAAACGACTCAGACGCGTGTTTCAGACCATGAAAGGGTACGGCGAGCACCTTCAGCTTTCCGTGTTCATCTGCCAGATCAGCCACAAGCGCCTTGTGCGCATGCGCACCGAGCTGGAAAACGTGATCGACCATCGTGCAGACCAGGTTCTCATCGTGGACTTGGGGCCAACCGATGGCTTGGCCAAAGATCGGATCCTCGCTTTGGGCCTCCCCTTCCATCTCGAAAAACATCATGCATTGATTGTCTAGCCGGTTTGGAAGATACTGGTCAGGCAGATGCGGTCCCAGACACAGTGCCAGACGCATTGGGAGCCGCATTGGGAGCCGCAGCGGCAGAGACAGTGCGAGATACAGGAGCAGACGCATTGGGAGCCGTAGCGGCAGACACAGTGCGAGACACAGGAGCAGACGCATTGGGAGCCGCAGTGGCAGACACAGTGCGAGACACAGGAGCACACAATCTCAATCAGCGATGCCCTGTGCCCGCAGACCTCGGGGGGCTGGTGAGACAGACAGGTTCTTACTGTGACCCCTTATGTCAGCATCGCGGCTATTCTTTAGACTGAATTTTGTGCCGGAGGTGTTTTTGACAAGAGAAAAGCGACATTTGAAGTGTTTTGTGCCAGTGCATGCGAGTGGTCCGGTGATGCCCAAAACCCGGGATCCGCTCGCAACTGGGCAAGTTCGCCTCTGGAGCCGATTTCCGCGTGCGACTCTGAGGCAAGTCCCTGTTTTGAAGTGCTGTCGGCCGCGGATTTTGGAGCCGCTCGCAAACCGGTTGGCAACCCCTCGAAACTATGGCATAAAGTGCGAGCGCCGTTTCCACGGTTGTCAGACCGTGGCCCCATTGAAGCGAGATGGGCAGGGACCAAATTTCTGGGGGCATAAGTGTTTCCACGGTTGTCAGACCGTGGCCCCATTGAAGCGACGTGGTAGATGTGAACGTTTAGACGGTCTGGGGCGGTTTCCACGGTTGTCAGACCGTGGCCCCATTGAAGCAATAAATCAAGCCACCATCTTTCGTGTTTCATTGATCGCGTTTCCACGGTTGTCAGACCGTGGCCCCATTGAAGCATGTCGATCCCTTGCCCGAGTTTGCCGCGCAATCTCGGTTTCCACGGTTGTCAGACCGTGGCCCCATTGAAGCCTCCGAACGGGCGGCATCAATATCCGCCACGATCCG
>CAZIJS010000138.1:0-11876 GCA_964539505.1 uncultured Myxococcales bacterium | reverse complement strand
GCCCCGTAGTAGAGGAGCACGAGCCCAACAGCGAGCAGGGCGGAGGCAATGAGGATATCGTACATGGCCTCGTTTTTACGGCAACCCGAGCGGGAAGGCAAATGTCGAAATGAAGGCTGGGTACGCGTTCGAGTTGACAGGGCGCAAAGCCGTCCTATGCTATCAGCGTTTTTCGTGGCTGTCTTCTTCGAGCAGCCAGCAGACCGCGGTGATGGAGTCCACCGAAAACGCCGCCAGGGCTGATGACTCCTGCTACTCGTCTCCGGTCTCGGACCGGACGCGGCACGCAGGAGACCCAATGCCCGAATCCCTGACGAACGAGAGAGCCGACGGAAACCAGGCTTCGAGAACCGACATGGAACAGGCGCGTCCGGAAAAGATTCCCGCTTCTCCCAAGCCATCCGGCCTCGATGACTCCGCCGACCTGCGACAGGCCAAGAAAGGACTCCTGGCGCTGCTCTCGCAGACGGCCCAGGCTCTCGAACAGGAAGGCAGTACCCTCCAGCGACAGAGACGGGGTATCGAAGAGCTTGCCCGAAGATTGGAAGCCAATCGGTTCAACCTGGCGGTCCTGGGCCAATTCAAACGCGGCAAGTCCACGCTCATCAACGCCCTGCTGGGCCGAAAAATCCTGCCCTCGGCGGTGGTTCCCCTCACCGCCGTCCCCACCTTCGTGACCTGGAGTGAGACATCCAATCTTCTGATCCACAAGGTGGACGGCACCATCCAAGAGGGCGGTTCGTTTGCCGGGGACGAAGCCCTGCGCAAGGCGCTCGCGGGCCTGGTCACAGAGCGCGAAAACCCGAAAAATCGGCTCGGCATCGCCAAAGTGAGCATTGGATGCCCAGCGCCCATCCTGCGTGACGGACTGGTGCTCATCGACACGCCGGGCATCGGCTCGACGTTCCGACACAACACCGAAACCACCCACGACGTGCTCGCAGAATGCGATGCCGCCCTGTTCGTGACCTCCGCCGATCCCCCGGTGACAGAACAGGAGGCGGAGTTTCTCCAACTGGTCCGGCACCATGTCCGGCATCTCTTCGTGGTGCTCAACAAGATCGACTACCTGTCCGAAGAAGAACGCCGGGAAGCCGTCACGTTTCTCGAAGAAGTCCTGGCACAACAAGCCAACGCTCCACGAAACGACGAAGCCTCCCCGACCCGACAACGGCTTGCCTCTCTGGACCGCATCACGATCTTTCCTCTCTCGGCCAGGAATGCGCTCTTGGCCCAGGAACGAGGCGACGACACCCTGATTGCGGAAAGCGGCATGCCTGCCGTGCGTTCCCACCTGCTCGACTTCCTGGCCCGGCACAAGGAACAGACGCTCATCGAAGCGGTGCGTGCCAAGGCCGCCGACCTCGCCCATGACGCCTCGATGCAGCTCCAAATCGAGCGTCAATCCCTCACCATGCCCATCGAGGACCTGGAACGACGCATCCAGGTCTTCCGCTCACGCATCGAGGATATTACCTTGGAGCGCCAGACAGCCACCGACATCCTGGCAGGCGACGAACGCCGGGCCGAACGATTCGTGGACGAACAGGTCGAATCGCTCAGACAAGAGGCCAGGGCGCACCTGGGTGCCGTCTTGCGCGATGCCCTGGCAGCCGTGGATCGCGGCGAAGCAGATCACGCGGGCATCCGGAAAGCCATTGGAGATGCCATCCCCCCCTTCTTTCAGAGAGCACTCACCGAGCTGTCGGATCGCGTCTCTCGGTACGTCCAACAAGTCCTGGGATCCCACCAGCGTCGTGCCGAAGAGCTCATCGCATCGGTGCGCACCACTGCAGCCGATCTCTTCGACATCGCCTACCACGCGCCGCAAGCCGGCGAGGTCTTCACCGTGGACCAGCGTCTCTACTGGCACCAGGACAAGTGGAACACCAACTTTAGTCCCGTACCCGAGGGTGCTGCCGACAAGCTCTTGCCCAAGAGCATGCGGACACGCAGACTGGAAAAACGATGGAAAGAGCGGGTCGAGTCCCTCGTGCTGGTCAATGCAGAGACGGTTCGCTGGCAGCTCATCCAGAGCCTGAAAAAGGCCTTCGCCCACTATCGAACGGAACTGGACGACGGGCTCCAACAGGCGATATCATCCACTTTCGGCGCCATCGATGCCGCAAGAAAGACCAGAGAAGGCCGAACCGAACAAACCCAGGAACGGCTCGCCCTGCTCGACGAGCTCCTGGCGGCGCTCGACGAACTCATCGCAGGTCAGCAACGTCTCTTCGCAACTCCAGACCAATGAAGCCGCGAAACGCCGCCGTGGGATATGCCTGAGACGAAGGCCCTGCCTTCGCCTGTCCTTGGACTGTGTCAGGACGACTCGAGACGGGAAACCAGCGCCAGGCTGCGACTGGACGATGCCCAGGGGCCCTCCCTGAGTTCCATGATATGGGGTGCCAGTAGTCTGAGCGCACCGATCCATTGATCCGCGTCGCGATCCAGGACCCGCGTGGGAACCTCGTGGCGCTGTCCCCACAGATCGAAGAGCACCACCGTACGCAGACCGATGAAACCGGGCCTGGCCATCACGGCCACGACGAACTCCAGGGGCAAGACCCTGCCCCCCCCGAGGTCCACACTGTTTGTCGAAAGACTCACATGCCCCTGGGGCACGAAGGAATGGAGCAATCCCGACCGAAAGGGTGCCCCGGACCTGCTGGCTCGTTCCCAGACATCCAGCGGCAGAGCCTCCAGGGAGGCGGGGAGTCGTTCCACCCGGCGCGCGTCTGCAAGCAGCTCCTCCACCTCCCTGCGAAAACCAAGGGCCATGGCCAGGCGGAGCCTGTCTGCCGCCACGACCTCCGGGATGACCTTGGCCGCCCTGGTCAGAAAAGCATAGAGCCCGGCAAAGGACAGCCTCATTCGGTCCACCTGCCAGAGCCGCTCTAGGTCGTCTTTGGTGGGGCTCACCTCTGCAAGGGCCAGGATTTGATCCGAAGCCGACTGCCAACAGCCAAGCGCTTCGTGACAGGCCAGGAGCCGGTCGAAGTTCGCAGTTCCCGGCGTATGGTCGCTGCGAGACAGCCTCTCGTATTCGCCTGCGGGAAGAATCCCGGCCAGACAGTCCGCTGCTGCGGTCAGCCCAACCACGTCTTGCGGCAAGCGATGCAAAAAGGCCAAAATGCCGCCGCTGCGGTCCAATCCCAGACAAACAACCCATGGCTCGCGATCCTTCCGGGAAAACACAATGGCTTTCCCTTCCGGACGATCCATCAGCGCCACCGAGGACACTTCAGACAAAACGACCCTGGATCCAACACCATGGATCAGCCCGGACGACAGACCTCTTCGGACCAACTCGAGTTCCTCTGCTGAGGCCCGGAGTTCCCCGGCACCGGACCTGGAGCGAATCCAGAGTGCCCCCCAGACCAGGGCCTGGAGAAACAGCACCGGGAAGATGTAGGCGGGTGTCCAGAGGACGTCGATGACACCCCGGCGCCAGGCCACCACGGCCCCCAGGGCAACCGGCATGGCTGCGAGCAACGAAAGGCCCAGGACCCGAGACCAGCGTGACCATCGCGTCCGAATTCGGATCTCCCGGTCCCATGCCGGGTGCCAGGAGTGCTTCACCTTCGAACCTCCCCGGCCCGACTTCGAGCCGCTCCCAGGGCGTCACTCATCCTCACCCGCCTGTTTGCGACGTCTGACCACCTCGGTGGAAAGGCGCCTGAGCACACCGTTGTATGAAAGCAGGCCCCTGAAATGCTGGTCGTCTGGATTGTCCACCACCACGAGATAGTCCAGGCCCTGCTCCTTCATCCTCGTGAGCGCCTCCTCCAGGCTGGCGTCCTCCGGGACTCGATCCGGAACAGGCCTCATGAGATCGTAGGCCACGAGCCAATCGGACAGGTCCTGCATGACGAAGGTCTGCTTGAGATCGTCGAGGGTGACCACGCCGATGACCCGCTCCTTGTCGTCTACCACGGGACAAGCCATGATGTCGGCTCGCGCGATGGTGTGCAAAATTTCCTTGAGGGGCGTTCCTGCACTCAGCTTGGCTGCCTGGGCGTCCACCATGTCCTTGGCGCGGTACTCACGCATGAGGTGCTCTTCGGTGACGTTGAGGCCCACCTCGCCCGCCTTTTCGATGGCCACCTTCACTGAAGGAGGCCCGATGATCTGCACCAGGAAGGTCGTGGTGGTCACGATGAGTATGATGGCATTGCCCATTTCTCCGGGAAAACTCATACTCGCCAGGATCGAAAGCCCGATGGCCACACCCGCCTGGCTGAACAGGCAGAGCCCGAGATACTTCCGCACGGTTTCAGCCGCCCCGGACCACCGGGCCCCAAGGTATGCCCCGGTCATCTTGCCCGCCGTCCTGGCCACCACGTAGGCCAGAGCCAGGCCAAGCATCCACAGGGGCATGGAAGAGACGTTGAGCCTGGCCCCCACCACGACGAAAAAGAGCACGTAAATGGGGGGAGCAAACCGCTCGATGATCTCGAAACTGCGACGCGACCTCCTGGGAGCCAGGTTCGTGATGGTGACCCCCAATGCCATGGCAGCTAGGATCAAGTCCACTTCCAATGCAATGGCCAACCCGAGAATCGCAGCCAACGTGCCCACGATGAACGTGAGAGCCTTGTCGGGATCACGCGACCAGCGCAACGTCCCATTGAGCAGCAGGCCCGCCAGGACACCCAGAGCGACCGCCCCACCCAACTCGTATCCACTCTTGGCCAGGGCATGGGAAACATGCACCGAACCGCTGCCCACCAACCCTGCGGCCAGACTTGCGGCCACTGCGTAGAGCATCAATGCCAGGCCGTCGTCGAGCGCTACGATGGCAAAGACCGTGGTGGTCAGAGGCCCCCGGCTCCTGTACTCCCAAAGCACATCCACGGTGGCGGCCGGCGCCGTCGCGGAAGAAATCGCTCCAAGCACGAGTCCCAAGGCCACCGAGGTGCTGGCCTGCCCGGTCGCGAGCCAGGAAACCGCCGTGGTGGCAAGCATCACCAGGACGAACGCCCCGAGCCCCTCTGCCAGGAGCACCACCATGAACTGCTTGCCGTACCGTTTGAACACGGTTCGGTGGAGTTCGCCGCCGATCATGAAGCCGATGACACCCAAGGCAAAGAAATTGAACGGCTGGAGAGCCTGGATGGTCCGGGCATCGATGAGCCCCAGCCCCGACCGGCCCACGATCACGCCGATGACGATGTAGCCGACGACTTGGGGAATACGGAGTTTTTGAAAAATCCTGGCACCCGCTGTGCCCACGAAGAGCGCCAACCCGATGAGAAACAGCACAGGAAAATGAATACCGTCCAGAAACGACATGGATACGACCTCCGGGCGACGCCGGCAAACCACCCATCCGCACCGACGACGGCCGTTTTGTCACGAGGGGTTCTCCTTTGCAAGGATTCGTGCATAATAATGGATTGAAATTGGTGTTTTCCTAAAACAAACTGCCAAGACTCCCTGGTCACTGCCCCGACCCGTCACTGTCCCGGAGAGGCTGGATGTCCAAAAAAGACTCGAAAAAGACGGCGCATACCATCGAAACGTTTCCGCCCCCCCCAAGGCAGGACGATTCGGCGTCCAAGACACTGCCCCCGCCGCCCAGGTCCTCGCCGGTCCGAGGCTCTGCCATCCAGACCGGAACGGTCGTCGACGGGGTCTACCAGGTCCTCGGGATGCTCGGCAAGGGGAGTATGGGCACGGTCTACCTTGCCCAGGATCGTACTTTGAACCGCAAGGTGGCCATCAAGGTCCTGAGTGGAAAATACTCCAAGGACCGAGACCTCGTGGCAAAATTCCAGCAAGAGGCCATCGCCATGGCCAAGGTCCGCCACGAAAACGTGGTGCAGATCTATGCCTATGGTGTCTATGAATCGAGTCCCTATTTCGTCATGGAGTATCTCGAAGGCGAGACGCTCGGAGACATGATCGACGAACGTGCCGACCGGGGTGAACTGCCCCACATCGACGAAGCCGTGGGGCTCATCGCGCAGGTATGCAAGGGCGTGGCCGCCATCCATAAAGGAGGAATCGTCCACCGGGATCTCAAACCAGCCAACATCCTCCTCGGGCGAGATTATCGAGTGGCAGTGGCCGACTTCGGCCTGGTTCGTCCGGTGGTGCGCGCATCCGACGACTCGGTGGAGCTGGACGGCACCCCCATGTATCTCGCCCCCGAACGTATCAGGTCCATCAAGCTGGCCCCCGACCAGGCACACCTCTGTGACATCTATTCTTTGGGGGCAATCTTCTATGAACTCCTCACGGGTCTTCCTCCCTATGAATACGACACCGTGCTCGAGGTGCTCGACGCCCACATCGCAGAGCCGCCGCCGTCAGTCTGCACCAGCCGCTCGGATCTGCCGCCAGGAACCAACGAGGTGGTGGCAAAGGCCATGGCCAAGGACCCGGCCGATCGTTTTCAGAGCGCCACTGAAATGCTGGAGGCTCTCTGGTCTCTGCGCAGCAAGGCATCCAGGACGTCGGGGCCGCATCCCATGCCATCGAACAAACAGGCCTTCGTGGTGGCCGACGCCGACCCCACGGTCCTGGGTGCATTGACCAGGTCCCTCAACTACGCCTATCCCGACGCATCGATTCTCACCACCCTCGACGGCAAGACGGCTCTCCACCTCATCGAAGAGGCCCGGCCGGCCCTGGCGATCCTCGACGAGGACACCCCGGGCCTCAACGCCCTGGAACTCTGTGCGCGCCTGAGCGACCACGAGAGGGCATCGAAAACGGTCGTCGTGGTGACCACCAAGAAACTGGATCACCTCCGACGCAAACTCTTTCGCGAAATGGGCGCGGCAGACCTCGTGGAAAAGGCCGCTGATCCGGCAGCCCTCCTGGAAGTCATCTCCGCGGCCCTGGAACATCTCACTACCTGATGACAACCCTTTGTCGTTTCCGGGAGAAAACCATGCCGCATGGTTCGAACCGCGACACAGAAAGAGACCCCTGCCTGCCCCAGCCGACGGTGGAACGGACAGGCAGGTGGATGCCGTCACCATCCCGCTGGACCTCCCGCCTGTCCAGGGTGGCCTGGTCGCTGCTGCTCCTGTCCGCCGGCTGGTATGCCAGGGGCCTGGAACTTCCCGCCCAGGCGGAAACGAGGTCCCACAAGGCCCTGTACGGGGCCCTGGATGAATTTGCCAGGGTCATCTACCACGTTCAGCGCGACTACGTGGACCCCATCGACGGCAGACAGGCCGTGTACCGTGCCATCTCGGGCCTGCTCTCCTCCCTGGACTCCCACAGCCGGTTTTTTCCAAAGGAGCAGGCAGCCCGCCTGAGAGCCGCCACAACGGGCGTGACCGGCGGCATTGGAATCCTCATATCCCGAAGGGGCGGACAATGCATCGTCACCAGGGTGCTGCCCGACTCACCAGCGGCCCGGGCCGCTGTCCGCCCTGGATGGATCCTCCTGTCCATCGGACGGCAGGCTTGCAGCCGGCTCTCCGAACGCCGGGCCACCGGCATGCTCCAGGGGCCGGTGGGCACCACAGTGACCGTGCGATTCGCCCGTCCCGACTCGGGGGATGTCTCCCTCGTCTTGAAGCGGGTCCTGATCCGGATCCCAGCGGTCCAATCGGCCCGCATCACCAGGACCATCGGCTACATCCGTATCAGGGTGTTTCAGCCAGGCACCGCGCACCTGGTCAAGACGAGCCTCCTTCGATTGCGGAGACGAGCGCCCCTGACCGGTCTCGTCCTGGACCTGCGGGGCAATCCAGGAGGGCTGTTCTCCGAAGGCATGGCCCTTGCGGACATGTTTCTCTCGAAAGGCCTGCTCGTGACGAGAAAGCTGCGCAAAGGCAGAATCGAGCGGCTCTGGGCCAAGAGCCAGGGAACCTTCACTGACCTGGACCTGGTGATTCTCGCAGACCGAAAAACCGCATCGGCGGCTGAACTGGCCGCGGCAGCGCTCCGCGACAACCGGCGCGCCCTCTTGATGGGGAGCCGAACCTATGGCAAAGGCTCCATCCAGGAACTGCTCTCGCTGCCCGAAGGCTCGGCCTTGAAACTCACCGTGGGTCGCTACTATACTCCAAGAGGTCTTGCGGTGGACGGCCGCGGTCTGCAGCCAGACGTCCGCGTCGATCCCGGCAGGGCCCTGGCCCTCCCCGTTCCCGGAGAGACACCCGCTTGGGCCAGGTCGGATGCGGCGCTGCGAACCGCTCTGGCGTCCTTGTCGAACCGAACCAGGTAAACGCGATACGGAAAGAACGACACCATGAATGACATCCCGAGTTTTCTGCGTCCAGACATCAAAGTACAGTTCCAGGGCAACACTCATCTCGTGCCACGGGGAAAACTCCTCCACGAGTTTCTCGAAGAACAGGGCGGCTCCAAACAGGCTGAATTCCTTGCAGCCATCGTCAACAACAGGCTCTACGGACGATCCTATCCATTGCGGTCCGATTGCAAGGTCACCCCGGTCACCCGGTCCGACAGACTCGGCTGGGACGTGTATCGCCGCAGCGCATGCCTGGTGCTCTACGAAGCCGCCAGAAGGGTAGACCCCGACCTCAGCCTGGTCTTGAGCCAGACCGTGGGAGACGGCTACTACTTCTATTCGAAGACCACGGAGTCTATCCCGGAAGAAACCGTCCGCCGGCTGTTCGAGGAAATGCAGCGCCTGACCAGAGAGGATCTTCCCTTCCAGGTGCGGTCCATGAGCGTCACCGAAGCCAGAAAGCTCTTTTCCGAGGCAGGACAGCACGACAAGGTGCACCTGCTCTCCACGCATTGGGAACCCAAGGTCCGCGTGGTCTGGTGCGGAGGCTTCTTCGATTTGTTCCATACCCCGGTCGCCTACTCGACGGGTGCCCTGTCCCGATTCAGACTCGAACCCTACGAACCAGGCATGGTGCTCAGGTTCCCAAGACGCGGGTACAACGACATCCAGGGTGAGCTGGTCCATCAGCCGAAACTGTTTGCCACCTACCAGGAAGCGAGGCAATGGAATCAAATCCTTGGGGTCTCGAGCATCGGGGAACTCAACGAATTGAATCTGTCCGGAGACATCGATGGATTGGTCCTGGCATCCGAGGGCCTGCACGAAAAGAAAATCGCATCCATCGCCGATGAAATCCATGCAAAAAGAGACCAAGTGCGCATCGTGCTCATCGCGGGACCGTCATCTTCGGGCAAGACGACCTTTTCCAAAAGGCTGGGCGTCCAGCTCCGGGTCAACGGCATTCGGCCGGTGACCCTGTCCACCGATGATTTCTTCGTGGAACGATCCCGCACGCCCAGAGACGAAAAGGGCAAACTCGATTTCGAAAATATCGACGCCCTGGACCTGGATCTCCTCGGAGAGGTCCTGGACGGACTCATGCAGGGCAGGGAGGTCGCCACGCCGGTCTTCGACTTTCAGGCCGGCAAACCCAAGCCCAAAGAACAGTGGCGCAGGCTCAAACTCGCAGACGACCAGGTCCTGGTCATCGAAGGTATCCACGGCCTCAACGATCGCCTCACCGCCTCGGTCCCCCCTGCGGCCAAGTTCAAGATCTACATCAGCGCGCTCACCCAGATCTGCATCGACGACCACAACCGAATCTTCACGTCGGACACGCGCCTGCTGCGCCGCATCGTGCGCGACCGACGATACCGTGGATACAGCGCCATGGACACCATCACCCGCTGGCCCTCTGTGCGCCGCGGTGAAAACCGGAACATCTTTCCATACCAGGAACAAGCAGACGTCATGTTCAACTCGGCCCTGGTCTATGAACACGCGGTGATCAAGCCCTTTGCGGAACGCTACCTGCTGGAGGTGCCACAGGACCATCCCGCGTTCAGCGAAGCCTATCGCCTCCTGCGATTCCTGCGCTTGATTTTGCCTGTTTTCCGGGATTCTGTGCCCCCAAACTCCATTTTGCGTGAGTTCGTGGGCCAGTCCGTGTTCCGGTACTGAGCCCACCGGACCAACCCGCCTGCGCTCTGCCGGCCCCTGGCGCTGCGTCCGGCAAGGCGGCCTCCGGTCATTCCTTGTGATAGGGCAGGCCCCGAACGATGCTCAATGCGCGATAGAGCTGTTCGAGGAAGACCACCCGAACCAGACGGTGGGGCATGGTCATGGCAGACAGAGACAGACTCCAGTCCGCCTCGTTTCTCACCTCCTGGCCCAGGCCCTCGGCTGCGCCGATCCAAAAGACCATGCCCGAAGCACCCTGATTCATGCGTTGCTCGATCAAGGCGCCGAAGGCGGCTGAAGTCATCTGGCGGCCCCGCTCGTCCAGGGCGACCTTTTCATACCCCCTGGGACTCTGTGACAGGAGCTGGTCTGTCCGCCGCACCTCCACCACCCGGGTGGGCACCAGCGCCCCCAAGCGTTTGAGATAGTCCCGGGCCAAGGCCTCCAGACCGGGATCCTTGAGTTTCCCCACAGCGGCCACCACAAACTTCATGGGCGCCACTCCGAGGAAAAGTCCGATGAGGATGCATCACTGAGACGCGCCAAGGAGCTCACCAGTCCTCGTCTTCCCAGTCGTCCGTTTCGTTCTCCTCCGCGCCGGCCGTTCCTTCCGCTGCGGCGAACACTGCCGCCAGGTCCACCCTGGGCACGTCGTGCCAGAGTCCTTCGATGTCGTAGAAAGAACGCAGATCCCGTCGGAAGACATGAACCACGAGGTCTCCGAAATCCAGGAGCACCCACCCGCCGTCTCCTCGGCCCTCTACCCCGAGAGGCTTGCCTCCCGCATCCCGGAGAGTCCGCTGTATCCGATTCGAAAGGGCATCGACCTGTCTGTCGGATTCCGCCTCCACCACCAAGATATAATCAGTGTAAGAGCATCGCCCCGTCACTTTCAAAAGCACTGCGTCGAGGCCCCTGCGACTCACCGCGGCCTCCGCCGCCAACTTGCCCATCTGCTCGGCGGCAGCCAACCGATCCGGATCGATGGGCGGCAGATCCGTCTGCGAGGACTCAGACTCTGCGTTGGACCGAGACGAACGCTTCGGTTTCCCCGGATCGCCGCTCCCGGCAGCGCTGTCACCTGCATTGCCGTCAGACATTTTCCGCTCCCTCGATTCTTCCACATCCCGCCCCGTTCCTGTCTCATCCCCTCTGGTCGTCATCTGCTCTCCTTTTGTCGTCGATTCTTTGTTCGGCCGACTAACGCTTCAACAGAAAAGTTTTCCTCCACCGCCGCCATCCCGGGACGCCACGCCCCCCCACCTCGTCGACGGACACTGCAGGCTCATACCGACGATTTCGCCTGGTGACGATCCAGGGCGGCCGCCACGAACCCGGAAAACAAGGGATGCGGCTCCATGGGCCTGCTCTTGAATTCCGGGTGGAACTGGCTGGCCAGGAAAAACGGATGATCCGGAAGCTCCACGACCTCCACCAGCCGCCCGTCCGGCGATGTGCCCGACAGTTGCAGACCAGCCTTCTCCAGTCGTTCCCGGTAGTCGTTGTTGAACTCGTAGCGATGCCTGTGGCGCTCGGATATCTCGCTGCGACCATAGAGTGCTGCAACCCTGGTGCCTTGCTGGAGCACACAGTCCCAGGCACCCAGGCGCATGGTGGCGCCCTTGTCCGTCACGCCCCGCTGTTCGGGCAGCAGGTCGATAACGGGATGCGGCGTCTGCGGATCGAACTCGGTGGAATTGGCGCGTTCCAGGTTCGCCACGTTCCGCGCAAACTCCACCACGGCCATCTGCATGCCCAGACAGATTCCGAGAAACGGGATTTTCCGTTCCCTGGCATGCTGCACCGCTGCGATCTTGCCCTCCGTGCCCCGTTTGCCAAACCCACCAGGGACGAGCACTCCATCCACTTCCTCGAGCAGTCCCGTGCCTTCCCTTTCTACCTCCTCGGAATCGATGTAGCGAATCTCCACGCGACAGTCGTTCGCGATCCCGCCGTGGGTCAGCGCCTCGTTGAG
>CAZIJS010000137.1:7111-11956 GCA_964539505.1 uncultured Myxococcales bacterium | reverse complement strand
CCCCGATTCTCCTTCCAGGAACATGTCGGAAATGCTCACCGCCCCAAGCGGGAGCAGCAGACAAACCCTGGCATCAGAACCAGACTCAGCCGTCAGGGAAAACCGCAGACCGCCAGGACTTCGTCGCCCTCCGACGGGACCTGCCTTCCCCGACCTCCCCGCGACCTTCGCAGCCTTCGTTCCAAATCGGCCTGGGCCGCGAGACGGCGTCACCGAATCCCACCACATTCGAACAGTGCCCAAGGCCTCTGCCAATTCGATCCCTTCTCCCTGGAGACGAATCCGGGCCCGACAGGATTTTTTGCCGGCAACCGACGTCAAGGCGAAGCAGAGTCTCGGGCCCTGAAAATGCCCGAACCTCCGATGTCCGTCTCTCGCTGTGCCAAAGTGCTCTCTGGCCAATCGAAAAAGTCTTCCGACGACCTGGCGGTGTCGCGCAGCCAGGTTTCTGGTTTCGCCTGGATCGCTCACCAGATCGTAGAGTTCGTTCTTGCGCAGTTCGAACCGGTCCCGGACCCACAGTTGCTGCGCCACTCCCCAGCGGCGGATGAAATGCCACCTGCCGTCCAGCAGGGACCACTGTGCCTTGGCCTGTGACAGGATAGGACGCTCCGCCAGTCGTCGTTCGAGTTTGCGCACCAGACGGTCGTCCTGGGAAGACCTCACGAGCGGGCCCAAATCCTGACCCTGCACAGGCGCATCGAGTCGCCGCCCCATCAAATGGGCCAGAGTTGGCACCAGGTCCAGGTGACAGACCCGCTCTGTCACCTTGCGCCCCTGCGCCAGTCCCGGCCCAGCCACCACCAGCGGCACGTGGAACACCTCGTCGTAGGCCGACCAGCCATGGTGGTGCCCCGCATGGGTTTCGTTGATCACGAACGAATGAGCCTGGGAGAAAACCTCACCGTGATCCGCGGTCACCACCACAATCGTGTTTCGATCCAATCCAGTATCGTGAAGGCGATCGAGGATCTTTCCAAACTGAGCGTCGGTCCAATGAACCGCCCCCAGGTACTGTTCGAAAGCCTGGTCCGAAGGCGCCCCCGGCGCCCTGGCATGGACAGCCCAACCCAGGGGCGGACGGTAGGGCGCATGACCTCCCTCGAAATGAACCCATAAAAAGAAGGGGCGGTCCCTGTTTTGCTCCAGGAAACGGCCCACCCGCTCTGCAATCACTTCCGCATCCTTGTTGGCCCCCTCCACTTCCAGGGAAAAATCAAGGGCCCGGTCCAAACCAATGACCGTGTGACCGAGAAAATAGAAGTTGTTGCCGATGGCAGCGGTTCGATAGCCGGTCTTCTGCAACATCCTGGTGAACAATCGCTCACGCAAAGCCGCAAGGACCTCGGCCCTGGTCCTGTGCGTGAGCTTGTCGTGGCCCACCGGGAGCCCCAACCCGGCCGGCCACTCCGACGTGAGCATGGAAGTCATCGAGGCCCTGGTCCGAGAAGCCCCGGAATAGGCCTTCTCGAACACGACGCCGCGCCTGCCCAGGGCCGCCAGGTTCGGCGTCCAGTTTCCCCGCTTCCCGGTCCAATCCACCGCATCCGCGCGCACCGCGTCGAAAATGACCAGCAAGACATTCGGCCCCGGTCGGCAGCCTTCGGCCGCCCACAGTTCCGGATTGCCCAGCGCCACGACCCGATCCGAAGGTCCATCCACCTCCACCACGAGACGAGCGGTCTCCTCGTGACGAGGAACCTGCACGTCAAGATGCTGCCAGCGTTCCTCCTCCGCACCAGCCAGTTTCCGCTGAACCAACGGTTCCACCAGGCCGTTTTTCCTCTTGATCCCGATCCGCACCAGGACCGACAACCCCGCATGGGAAGAGCGAACCAGCCTTCGAACTGCTCGTCTTTGTCCGCCCCGGCGTCGCCCCGCCCCAGGTCGGCGATGCGAGACCGAAGCAGCCCGAACGTGATGCCGGGTTCCTGACCCGCCCACCCGTTGTCGATGCAGATGTCGGTGTCTCGGCAGACGCAACAGGGCCACGTCCGCCTCGAACCGCTGTTCACCGTCTGGCTTTCCGGCCAACGGAAAGTCGATCCAAGATCCCCCGGAAAGGAGCATTGCCCGCCGGTTCGAAACGAGCCGCCGAAGAAACCAACGCGCAGAGTCCTCTTGCTCCCGGGGGCCATTACTCCCAACACTCACAAAATGTCGCAACGGCTTCTGGGGCGCCCTGCCGCGCCCTTGGCGCCCGCTGCGCCCTGCCATGCGCCCAGCGCTGCGCGGTTTCACGCGCGGTTTCACGCGCCGTTCCAATCCAAGGACCACGACCGGCGGGCCCCGGCCCCCATTGTTCGCCACAAACGGATCACGATGGATGGACCAGCGTCTTCCCACCAGGCGCCGCAACCTGCTTCGAGTCGGACCAGACCAACGAGCGAAAGCCAGGTTCTCCAGGAATCGCTCCAGGAGAACTTTTCCCCGAACACAGTTTCTCGACGCATCTTTGGAAACAGGGCCGGCAGCAGCCCCCGGGCTGGACATCCCGGTCACCTGCCCCTGTGAGCCCCGGCCATCCATTTTGGATCCCAGAAAAAGGAGGCAGGACGAGACGATCACCATCCCCAACCCGAAACCCAGCCTCAGGGCCTGAGTCCCAGCAGACTTCGTCTTCCTCTCCTCAAAAAAAGCGCGCATCTGTTGCCGCCCATGAACAGCGGCTCTCGACTGTCGCTTCAAGACCCGGGCCTTCCATTCCGCTGGGATGACTCCTGGCTATTCATGTCCATCCTATTTCATGTGTCGCATGGCTGCTCGATAGACGTATTGGATGCACCCAAGCGCCCAGTCCCTGAGAGACCTGTCTGTGGGTTTTGGCGCTGCATTGTCATGCCAGGGGCTGATCATCTCGATAGAGTGCCGAAAGTAGATTTCCCCGGCCATGTCGCCGACGAACCGTCCATATTCCCGGTCCTGGTCGAGAGACAGACTCGCCCGGCACTCACCTTGCACATAGAATGCGTACAACACGACCCGTTGCCGGGCATCCAAGACAGCATAGAGGCCATCCCGATCGTCCGTGCTGTATCCCGGGGGTAAATCACCTTTCGAAACAAAATCCAGCTCATCCATCTGCACTCGCCACCCAGGTCAGGAAGGTTGACAGGCCGACTTTGGATGATACCAACAAGCGATGAAACAGGCTACCCAGGATCAGCAGCGACTCATGAAACAAGCGCGACCCACAGCAACGGGTGATAAAACAGAGCGTCTTGCAGGAGACTGCCATGAATGAACACGAAAACACAAATGCCCCAAACACGGCCGTCGTCACGGCTCGAACAGTCGAAGAAATGGACCAGAGACAACTGGTGCTCTGGGTCCTGGACGCCATGAGGCGATCCATCGTCCACTATGGCATGTGGTATACCCAAGTGAGCCAACAGCTTGGACTGGAAGAAGCCAACAAGCTCGAGGCGCAGGCCGGTGACCGGGGCATGGCCATCATGCTCAAGAGACTCGGCAAGGTGCTGGGCTTCGAACTGGAAAACGGTCTCCCCAAACCACTCCTGGACATGGGTCGACAACAGCTCCTCGACCTGGCCAAGGCCACCTCGATAAACTGGCTCGTGGGAGACGGAGTCTGGTTCCAGGCAGTGGAGCAGGATCGGGGGATGACCCCTGCCAAGCTCTGCAACGACGGCTGCTGGGCGCATTTTTCCCCCTTCGAGGCATTCCGCATCAAGCAACTCCTGGGGCTGGGCGAGCATCCGGGACTCGAAGGACTGGCACAGGCCCTCCAGTTTCGGCTCTACAGTCGGATCAACAAGCAATCCATCCAATGGGAAGAAGACGGGGCTCTCGTCTTTTACATGAACGAATGCCGGGTCCAGGTGGCCAGGAAACGCAAGGGACTCGCCGATTATCCGTGCAAGTCCGCAGGGCTCATCGAGTATCCGTTCTTTGCCAGGGCCATCGACTCGCGCATCGTCACCGAAGTCATCGCCTGCCCGCCAGACCCCCATCCCGACGACTGGTGGTGTGCCTGGCGTTTTCGGATCGTGGAAGATGAGTCCTGAGTCCACCAGGCGGCAAGAGGGGAAGGGCACCTGTGATGAGTGAAGAAAAGAACTGGGTGGCGAGGGCCAAAAAGGAGGTTTCGACCTGGTTTTCCGAACCCCCCTCGGGACGAGGCAAGAAGGTGGAAGTGGGCATCGTGACCCTCATCCTCGTGGTGTCCGCCCTGCCCGTGGTGCGGGCCTACACCTCGTCGGCCACCTATCGCACCATCATCGATGTGATGGAGACGGGCATCACCATCGTCTTTCTCATCGAGTATGTGCTCCGGCTCTGGGTGGCTCCCCGGAAGCTGCGCCACCTGGTCAACCCGTACTCGATCATCGACGTCATCGCCATCTTGCCCCTGCTCTTGCCTGGCACCTACTTCCAGCTCATCCGGATCTTTCGTCTCCTGCGCATCCTGCGCCTGACCCGGTATCTGCGCAGTCCGCATCTCTTCTTCGATGCGGCCAGGCGGCGTCACCTGATTCTCACCAGAATCGCTTTCACCGTGGTGGCGATTATCTTCGTGTCCTCGGGTCTGGTCTACTACGCCGAGCACGACGCAAATTCGCAGGTGTTTCGTTCCTTTGCGGACGCGGTCTACTTTTCGATCGTTACCATGGCCACGGTGGGCTACGGAGACATCACCCCCGTCACGGCCTACGGTCGCTGGGTGACTGTGCTCATCATCTTCGCAGGGCTTATCTTTCTGCCTTGGCAGATCAAAGATTTCATCGAACAAATGCTCCTGGACCACGATAAGCTCAGAATCGAATGTCCGCAATGCACCCTCACCCCGCACGAACCCGACGCCCGCTATTGCCGGCGTTGCGG